>NZ_PJBX01000172.1:0-98664 GCF_002836335.1 Psychrobacter sp. Sarcosine-02u-2
GAGGTTTATATAAAAAAATATCGCTTGCCTACTCTAATCAATGCTTACTTTACTTATCTGAAGTTGTAATCAATTCTTTCTAGCCCTTTCATATACCGTTATGAAAGGGTTTTTCTTTATTTAAAAATACTCCTTACTCCCTCTGTTTTTCACATCTATAGATTTCAAACCTATCTTTAAAAATTATTTTATTCCAAATAATTTCTCAATTTTCTTCTAATTAATCGCTTAAATAGTAGATTTTTAGTGTATTTCTTATAGCTAAATGATTGATTTAGATATGGTTACTGAGCAGTATTTAAATTAAATATCCCACATATTGTGTTATTCGTAAGGTGTATATACTATATATAGGTCTCCACGATTTGGTTTAAGGAGTAGTGATGTTGAATATTGTTGAATATGACATTGTTTTTCAAGAAGTACCAACAGAGGTTAGCTTAGCGTTGACCGTTGCTGGCTGCCCTTTGATGTGCCGAGGTTGTAGTCGTGCTGACACGTGGAAAAAAGAGAAAGGTACGCCTTTAACTGATGACTTTTTAGCAGGGTTATTGGAAAGCTATAAGGGTCTCGTCAGCTGTGTGCTGTTTATGGGTGGTGAATGGCAACCGTCCGCCTTGTTGTCTGCGCTCAAGCAGGTTCGACACTCCGGATTGAAAACGGCACTGTACACAGGCTTGGATGCCATACCGTCCAGTTTGCAAGCAGAGCTAACTTATCTAAAAACAGGACCATGGATTATGGAGCTTGGAGGTTTAGACACTCCAACCACTAATCAAAGGTTTATCGATTGTACTAACAGTGAAGTATTAAATCATTTGTTTTGGAGGAATTATGAGTAAGTTGAATTCAGAGCAGTTGGGCGATAAATTGTTTTTTATCAAAGATTATATGCAAGCGAATAATGCGGCAGATGGCTCTTATGTAGACGCCAATGCCAACGTGACGGTCAAGAATATCGCCACTTTAGAAAGCGAAATTATGAAAGATTATTTTATTCAGGTTAATCGCAGTCAAGTACAACAGCAGATTCGCGCATGTTTTGATAGTCATTTGGCAGATGAGTATTTGCGCCAAATTGAAGCTCATGAAATTTATGTACATGACGAAACCAGCCTAAAACCTTACTGCGTCTCAGTATCGTTATATCCATTTTTGCTCGATGGCCTAAAGAAGTTGGGAGGTGAGGCAGGTCCGCCGCAGCACTTAGCGTCGTTTTGTGGCTCTTTCATTAACTTGATATTTGCCATTAGCTCACAGTTTGCGGGCGCAGTGGCGACGGTTGAGTTTCTTGCCTATTTCGATTACTTCGCTCGTAAAGACCATGGTAGTGATTATTTAACCACTCATAAATCATTGATTGAAAACTGTTTCCAGCAAGTGGTTTATTCCATTAATCAACCTGCTGCTGCGCGTGGTTATCAAAGCGCGTTTTGGAATATCTCTTTATACGACGAACATTATTTTGATGCCATGTTTGCCAACTTTGTGTTTCCTGATGGTGAAAGACCGTGCTGGGAAACGATTAAACAATTACAAACATATTTTTTAACCTGGTTTAATGAAGAGCGTAAACGTGCAATCTTAACTTTCCCAGTCGTTACCTGCGCCATGCTAACCGAAAACGGTAAATGTAAAGATGAAGAATATGCCGATATGCTAGCGACCGAGTTGGCAGAAAAAAACAGCTTCTTTATTTATCAAAGTGATAATCCGGATTCTTTAGCCTCTTGTTGTCGTCTGCGCAATGAAATCACTGATCACAGTTTCTCTTATACTTTGGGCGCAGGTGGCGTGGCTACCGGCTCAATCAATGTCATTACCCTTAATCTAAATCGTATGATTCAAAATGGACAAGATTTGGCTGCAGAGGTACAAAAAATTCATAAGTATCAGGTCAGTTATCGTAAGCTGATGGAACAATATCAAGCATCTGGTATGTTACCTGTTTATGATGCAGGGTTTATTCAACTAGATAAGCAGTTTTTGACGCTCGGTATCAACGGGATGGCAGAAGCTGCGGAGAGTCAAGGCATAGTAGTCGGTAATAATCAGCAATATCATACTTTCGTTAACGACATCCTAAAAACCATTTATGATGAAAATCGAAAAGCCAGTATTCAGTATGGTTTGAAGTTTAATACTGAGTTTGTACCAGCGGAAAACTTAGGCGTTAAAAATGCCAAATGGGACAAACGAGATGGCTATGAGGTGCAGCGAGAGTGCTATAACTCTTATTTGTATCTGGTAGAGGATGAAACAACCAATACCTTGGATAAGTTTATGCTGCATGGGCGTGAGCTCACGCAGTGGCTCGATGGTGGCTCGGCCTTACATTTGAATTTGGATGAAACTCTCGATAAGCAGCAGTATCGTAAATTATTAGATATTGCCGCAACCACAGGGTGCCAATACTTTTGTATTAACGTGCGTATCACCATTTGCAATGAGTGTCAGCATATTGATAAGCGCACCCTTTATCACTGTGAGGCTTGTGGCTCAAACGATGTCGATCATGCCACGCGTATCATTGGCTATTTAAAGCGGGTATCCGCTTTTAGTGAGGGTCGGCGCTTAGAACATCAATTGCGCCACTATCGCCGTGAACGCCAAAGTGATGTGGCTTAAATCTGCCAATGAGTGATTCTAGGTGATGTGGGCTGTTACTCCGTGCGACTAGATAGCTGGTTAAAGCAGTAGATTTGCTTTTCTTATGATTAAAAAGCCCGTATTAGCGAACTAATACGGGCTTTAACATTCAAGAGAGTATTTAAATAAACAGCGCTAATGCTTAGCTAATAGCTAAACTTTAAGCACCTTCACCAAACTTACCGCTTTGGAAATCAGCAACCGCTTGCATGATTTCTTGCTGACTGTTCATGACAAAAGGACCATATTGCACAATCGGTTCGCCTAGTGGGCGACCAGTGATTAAAATCACTTTGGTATCCTCACTACTATCGGCTGTAATGGTAACGCCATCTGCACTTTCATCATTCTCAAGGATAGCCATAGTCTTAGTTGGCACCGTTTCGCTTGCAATCTCTATGGTACCGCGATAGACAAAAGCAAAAGCATTATGGTCAGCCGGAATCGCCTGACTAAAACTCGTTCCTGCTGGTAGATGGATATCCAAATAAGTCGGCTCAGTGATGTCGCGTGTGACCGCGCCTTCAATACCATGCGATTGACCCGCAATTACCGTGACGTCTACGCCATCTTCCGTGCTATATTTTGGCAAATCGTCACTTTGGAAATCTTTATACCAAGGGTCATTCATTTTATCTTTAGCAGGTAGGTTAAGCCAAAGCTGAAAACCTTCCATTGCGCCGTTTTCTTGTTCAGGCAATTCTGAATGAATCACACCGCTCGCCGCCGTCATCCATTGGACGCCGCCATTTTGTAATAGCCCTTCGTTACCGGTGCTGTCGCGGTGGCGCATACGGCCAGTAATCATATAGGTAATGGTTTCAAAACCACGATGCGGATGATTCGGGAAACCGGCGACATAGTCGTCTGGATTATCGCTTTTAAAGTTGTCTAACATCAAATACGGGTCAAGACGCTCTTGTAGCTGCTGGGTCAGTACCCGTGTCAGCTTAACCCCAGCACCATCTTGGGTATCGACGCCAGCGTAAAGATGTTCAATTTGGCGCGAGTTTTTCACTGTGTCTTTCATATCAGGCGTGACAGTATGATTCATTACCTTATCCTTAAAACTACTTGATTTATCAATATTCATTTAATTATATATAATGATAAACAAATAAATTACAACAGGTAATGTGTAAATATTTTAAACTAAGATACGATATTATTAAATAAATATTAACTTAACCTTCACTAAAACAATCTTCCTGTCTCTATTTCCTCGTCAAAGTCAAAGCCCAGTTGCTCGTCTTTACGCTGTCGCAGCTGCTCGATACGTTGCCGACGCCCTGCTATAAGCCTTAGTACTTCGCGGCGCTGTTCGGTAGTCATCTCATGCCATAGCTGGCGCTCAGGACGGCTACGCAGGCAGCCAAAGCAGTAGCCTTTTTTATTGCTTTGGCAAACACCAATGCATGGATTGGCAATCTCGAACAGTTCAAACTGCTGATTCATGGCGGCTCCATCGCTATTACGTTATTCCTTTAACTTGCCCGATTGCTTGTCTCGTCTCACCGTAAATACTATTATGGCGCAAATAGCGAATAATACTGTGCCATTTTATCGTTACTGTTTTTGTGGCGTCAGTGCTATGCTAAGTTTTGCACCGCCCTATATAGCAATCATAACAAAACCAATCAGTGAGATTCTACGTGAATATTATTTATATCCATGGCTTAGACAGTGATGCCAACTCTACAAAAGGCAAATTATTGGAGGATTATTGCCAAAAGTATCATCCCGATATCAAGGTATTACGACCAGATTTGAACAAGACCCCTGAGCAAGTTTTTAAGCAAATACTCTCGTTAATTGAACGTTTAGACGGTCAAAATAAAAAGGCGCAAGATAAGCCAAATAAATTTTTTCCTACCGTACTGGTCGGTAGCTCCTTAGGCGGTTATTTTTCTACGGTGGTTAGCAATCATACCGGTTGCCCAGCGCTATTATTAAATCCCAGCATCCAGCCCCATATTACTTTGCAGCGGTTTGCCAAAGATTTTGCGCTAAAAAACAATGTTAAAGACGAGGATTTGGGTAAGCAGGTTATTCATTCGACAGCGGGCGGTTGGGATATTACTCAAACAGATTTGCAATGGTTTGCAGCGCACCAACTATCAACCGTTAATTATCCTAATAAAATTGCTGTCCTCATTAAGGAAGGAGATGAGCTGCTTAATCCTGAAATGTCTAAACAGTTTTATCAAACGCAAGGAGCAAGCGTAACGATGCAAACGGGCGGCGATCATCGCTTTAGTGATTTTATTGAGCAATTACCTACGGTGATTGAGATGCTGCAGAGTCTCACACGGATTTAACTAAACGACATTATCTGACGTAAGCAAATGAGTATTGACCTTAAGGCCACTGTTTTTCGTTATAATGGGTTAATAGAATTAATCGCACATGAATAATTAAGGATGCATTTGTGAGTCAATATAATGCGCAATCGTTAGAAGTTTTAGAAGGGCTGGAGCCTGTCCGTCGTCGCCCTGGAATGTACACTGACACCACGCGACCCAATCATTTAGCCCAAGAGGTCATTGATAACTCAGTCGACGAAGCGTTGGCGGGCTATGCAAAGACCATCAAGGTGCAGTTGCATAGTGACGGCTCGCTATCGGTCGAAGATGATGGTCGCGGTATGCCAACCGATATCCACCCTGAATTTGGTCAATCAGGTATTGAGCTGATTTTGACCCGTTTGCATGCGGGTGGTAAGTTTTCGACCTCCAATTATGAGGTGTCGGGCGGTCTGCATGGTGTGGGTATCTCTGTCGTCAACGCACTCTCAACGCGAGTTGAAGTAACGGTTTGGCGCGATAGTACGCAGTTCGAGATGGCGTTTGAGAATGGTGCAGCGGTCACCTCTTTAACCGAAACAGTGAGCCCCAATAAACGTAAGCGTGGCACTAGAGTTAAGTTTTGGGCCGATGGTAGTTTTTTTGATACGCCAAAGTTTAACGTTAAACAGCTAAAACACAATCTGAAAGCCAAAGCGGTATTAGCCGCTGGTCTGACGATTGAGTTTGTCGATGATATCAACAATGAAAAAGTGGTTTGGCAATTTACCGACGGGGTGGTTGAGTATTTAAACGAGCAGCTAGATGGTTTAGAAACCTTACCAGAAGCACCATTTTATTATAATCATGAAGCCAAAGCTGGCGAGCGCGCTGCTATCACCTTTGCCTTGTCTTGGTTGCCGGATGGTGGCACGCCGATTCAAGAAAGCTATGTCAATCTTATCCCAACCGCGCAGGGCGGTACGCATGTTAATGGCTTACGTACCGGTATTTTAGAGGCATTACGTGAGTTTTGCGATATTCATAATTTACTGCCTCGTAATGTTAAATTAACGGCCGAAGATGTCTGGGACGGCGTCAATTATATCTTGTCGCTCAAGTTTTCTGAACCGCAGTTTTCTGGTCAAACCAAAGAGCGGCTTTCTAGTCGTGAAGCGGCAGGCGCGGTGCAAACACTAGCAAAAGATGCTTTTAGCTTGTGGCTCAATCAGCATGCCGAAATGGGCACACAGATTGCAGAATTGGCGATTAATAAAGCGGGTCGCCGCCTAAAATCAGCCAAAAAAGTGGCGCGTAAAAAAATCACTCAAGGGCCAGCATTACCTGGTAAATTAGCGGACTGTCGCGGTGATTTACGGGATGGCGCTGAGCTATTTTTGGTTGAAGGGGATTCGGCAGGTGGTAGTGCCAAGCAAGCACGCGACCGTCACTATCAAGCGATATTGCCATTGCGCGGTAAGATTTTAAATACGTGGGAAGTGTCGTCAGATACGGTATTATCAAGCCAAGAGATTCATGATATTGCCATTGCAATTGGGGTTGATCCGGCGTCAGATGATTTATCTGAGCTGCGCTATGACAAAATATGTATATTGGCTGATGCTGACTCTGATGGTCTCCATATTGCCACGCTTATCTGTGCCTTGTTTGTTAAGCACTTTCCCGCTTTAGTCGATGCCGGTCATTTATTTGTCGCGATGCCGCCGCTGTACCGCGTTGATGTTGGTAAAGAAGTACATTATGCGTTAGACGAATCTGAGCTTGAGCACATATTGGCCAATGTACCAGGCAATAAAAAAGCCCAAATTACGCGCTTTAAAGGGTTAGGTGAAATGAGTGCCGAACAGCTACGCGAGACCACCATGAACCGCGATACCCGCCGTTTGGTACAGTTAGATATGGACGATATGATATTAACCAATAGTGTCATGGATATGCTACTCGCCAAAAAACGCGCGTCTGATCGTAAGTCATGGCTTGAGCATAAAGGTAATTTAGCAGTTATCTGATATCAGCAGTGCGTGATGTATCGATATTACTTTATATAAGTAGATAAAAAACTAAGCTGTCAGATAATAAAAATCTATAAAATTCAATCTAGTAGCAGACGCTTAATGGTATTATAGAGGTATCTTTTACTATCTGGTGCCGTCATGACATCAAAATTTTTTAAGCGTTCTAAAGCGGCTGCTTCTAATCCTACGCGCTCAAAAGTACTACCAAGTTTGAGCAAAAAGCAGTTAGGTGATTTAGTACCAAAACGTGGTAATAAGTTTGCGCCAAAGATTGGCTCGGCATTATTAAAAGCAGCAGGTTGGCGTACCGTTGGCGAGATTCCAAATATCCCGCAGGCGGTGGTTTTGGCGCTGCCGCATACCTCCAACGTTGATGGTATTTATGCCATACCAAGCTTATTTGCTCTAGATTTAAAAATTAGCATCATGGGCAAACATACGCTATTTAAAGTGCCGTTATTTGCACAGCTGTTAAAGTGGATTGGCGTCATCCCTATTGACCGTGGTAATAAAGGCTCAGTACTGCAGGCGAGTATCGATAAATTTAAGACTGGCAAACCGCTATTTTTAGGCTTAGCGCCAGAAGGTACGCGCCAATATACTAAAGACTGGAAGACTGGCTTTTATTATTTGGCATTAGGTGCAGGCGTGCCGATTTTACCCGTAGTGATGGACTATAAAACCAAAGAAATACGCTTTATGTCGCCCGTCTATCCGACCGGTAATATCGACGTCGATTTGCCAAAAATATATGCGCAGTATCGCGGCGTTGTACCGCGATATCCTGAGCGATTATCGCAGCCACTACAGGATATCAATCATTTAGCTGAGTAACGCTTTTATGATTTTTAATAACGATTGCAATCAAAAAGCCTCTGATACTTGAGCTATCAGAGGCTTTTTAATGTTAAACATTTAAGTTTGCTATTAAGTGGTTCTGGTCGGTGATTGGCTACTAAAAATGCGGTTGTCCATTAGAGGCACTGACTCCGCCATCAACGGGCAAATTAACACCGGTAATCATAGCGGCGTCGTCACTGGCTAAAAAAGTAATGGTAGCGGCAATATCTTCTGGTTTCGCCATACGCTTAAGTGGGCAGCGGTCCAAAAACTTATCAGTTTTGCTGTCGTTGTCTTGAATAGCAGGGGTCATCTCGGTTGCTGTCACGCTTGGATTGACAGCGTTGACGCGCACGCCATCGGCGCCGTGGTCTAGCGCGAGAGTACGCGTTAGGTTGCTGATACCGGCTTTGGCCGCATTATAAGCCGCCATATTCCAGTCGCCACCGACGCCAGACAGCGACGAGACATTGATAATATTGCCTTTACTCGCAATCAAATGCGGCATGGCAGCCTGACAGACATAAAAAGTGCCATTTAAATTGACATCAATCGCCAATTTCCAATCTGCAGAAGACAGCTCAGTGATTTTCCCTTGCATGGCTTTGCCGGCATTGTTCACCAAGACATCAATTTTGCCAAATTTATCGACGACTCTTTTCATCATTTCTTGTACTTGAGCCTCTACACTGATATCACAGACGACGGTCAAAAAATTATCAGTATGAATCCAAGTGCGATCTTGTGGGAACGCTTTTGCCGTTTCCTCTAGGGTGGCAGCGGTGCGTCCGACTAACACCACGTTAGCGCCTTCTTGAGCAAAACGAATGGCGGTTGCGCGGCCGATACCTGAACCTGCGCCTGTGACGATGACGGTTTTTTCTTTAAAGCGTTTCATGATGTTCAGTCCTTGTTATCATACGAGTGTTATTATATAAATGAAAATATTAAGCAAGCCAAATGCGATGGCAATTTATAGCCCAGTAAACGCAGTGCAAAGCTGCTAGCTTTTATGTCATCATAACAACTCACTGCGATGAATACGACTAAGTATAATGGCGTTTATGTTGTTCAATTTATCGCTAAAAGTTATGACAAGGTATAAATTGCTATATTTATTTAATAAGAAAAGGTTGCGGCTGTGTCCAATTTGACTACGGTGATATCTGATAAAGGCTATCTTGGCGATGAGTTAGCCTGTTACCGGCAATCTGAAGTATTAGAGATTGAATTGCCTACTGTTCAAGCGCTTGTTATTAGTTATAACGGCCAATATAAGGCGCAAAAATATGACTATCAATTGCCCCCAGGGCAATTGCTGCTATTAAATCTAAGCATTTATTTACCTGAGGATATAGGTGCAGGATATATTGAAAACGTACGTAAAACGGCTATTGAATCGATTTCGGCATGGCGCAACGGCTATTTAACTAGGTACAAAGATAAGATAGATGCGACGACCTATGTTGTGGTTTTTGATATTCAATTTAGAAACATTTATCAGAACACAAGTAAACGTGTAAAAAATAACCTTACTGGCAATGGGTTTATAGACGATTTAAGTTCAGAAATCAATGCAAGCGAACCGCCATTACAGGTGTTTGTCTGGCATGATTGGCAATTGATATTAAGGACGCTGCATACGCCATGCGAGCTATGGCGATTTTTACAATACCGTTTAGAGCAGTGGCAACATACTGATAATAGCCGTATAGATAGTCTTAAGTCTGAAGAGGGGATGATTGCTGATTTCCTAAATGACCCTGCCGTATTTGCGCAAGCTATCGCTATAGACAACGCGCTGATTAAATATAAGATGCAAGATAAACCAAATTCCGCCTTGATTGCGATGGCGCTAGCGCAAAAAAGTCAGAGTACCACCAGCCAAATGTATCAGCAGCATATGGCGCAAGCGGCTATGTTATGGTCGCAAATGATTAGCCAAATGTTAAAGCGGTATAGCGATAATGGGCAAAAAAAGAATAAGCAAGATTTCTCGGCAATAAATCTTGCATATTGGCAGCAGCAAATACTCGATGAGTCTTTATTTTCACGGCATGAGCTGATTCGTACCTTGTATCGCCATCCCAAACAACAACAACCATTACGAGAACAAGGTTATGTCGTCCATCAACATTCCTATGAGTCTTTAGGTCGGCACTATGTGCTGATATTTTATGGACAAGATGCCAAAGGGCAACATAGTAAACAGGCTATTCAACCAAATCTTGCGAAAATCGCTTTGGATGCGGCCACGCGCTTACCGATAGCGGAGCTGCATCACGTGATTGTATTGGGTATAGATTTCGTTAAGGAGGCAAATGACACCTTCATTGATATCGATTTATGGATACAACCAGTTGCTGCCATGAGCCAACGCGAGCGCCAGCTGACCAAACAAATACAGCAGCTGCAACAGCAAAATCTAAACCGATAGTGGGAGCAGAACCAAACATAAAATCCGCTTTGTTCTAGCTATAGTCAAAATATCCTAAAAACGCTAAGGTATTGCTGATATCAATTTTTTGTAGCCTCTGTCTGCGTAGGCACAGCAAGCAAGAAAAATTGATATCAGCAGTGCGTGATGTATCGATATTGCTTATCACTCACTATACCTCGTTAGAAATATTTATAAACGCGTATAAAAAAAGACAGCCTAGGCTGTCTTTTTTGTCTTTAAAATATAATTACTGCTTATTTATTATTGGTATCGTCGTATAAACCGCTACCAGGCAAGATGTTATTGTTAGCAATATCATCATCAGTGATACTACCGTCATTAACGTTGTTGTTTACGTTAGTGTTGGCAGTATTGTTGATGTCAGAAGTATTGATCGTGTCCGTATTCACCCGTGTTGTATCAACGATATCGGTATGAATATCAGGAGTTGACGTTGTCGCAGGCTTAGCCGTTGGCGTATTCTCACGCACTGACGCGGCAACTTTATCTTGCGTAGATGAGTTTGGTGTTAGAGCAGATTTCGCTTTTGCTTCGTCACGTTCTCTGTCCATCTTATCTTGCATTTTACGGAGGAAGCGAGCAGCTGCTTCTTGACCGCCAAGACCAAATGATAGGGCAAATGCAACCGCAACCGCACCTAAAGTTAGACCGAATGCTAAGTTAACGATAGAATCAGCGATACCCATCGCTTTTAGACCCATCGCCAATACTAGGCCCATGATTAAGACACGTACAATGTTTGCTAAGAACTGTGAACCTTGTTCAGAGCGCTCAACGACACCAGCGATGATGTTGGCAAGCCAAAAACCAATGAACAGAATGATTGCGCCTAAAATAATATTGGCACCAAAAGCAATAAACATAGCGATGATGGCTGAGATAGGTTCGAAACCTAATAGATCAGCGGCAGCGATAGCAGCAAATAGCATGGCAAAGAAGATAATCGCATAACTGACAAGATCAGAAACCTTCTTGTCACCCATGGTTTCTTGCAGACCAACTTTCGCAGGCAACTGATTGATTTGAGTATTTTCGATCAAACCTTTGATGATGTTAGCGACCATACGTACCACATAGAAGGTCACGATTAAAATCGCTGCTGCCATAAAGATATTTGGCAACGCTTCCATGATTTTGTTCAGCATGTTAGTTGCAGGGCGCGCAATCACATCGATTTTTAGCGCATTTAAAGCAGCAATAATCGTTGGGATGATAACCACTAAAAACGCTAATGAACCTGCGATATTAGGCAAGCTGTTTTGTTCGCTTAGACCTGCTTTTGATGCAAGCTTCTGTACATCGAAAGTAGAAACTAAGTTGGTGACAATGCCGCGTACGACTTTGGCGATGATATAACCCACCACAAAGACCACACCAGCAATAAGAATATTAGGAATAAAGCTAAAGATTTTATCAACCATATTGGTCAATGGCGCAAATAAACCATCAAGCTCTAACTGACCAAGTACCATGGTCAATACAACCAAAAGGATGAACCAGTAAACCATATCAGCAATGGTGCTGCTCATTGGTTTTACGCCTGCCTTGGCACTTAAACGCTCATCCATCGAGGTTTTTGCTAATGCTGCGTTAATGGCAGTACGCGCAACGGTCGCAATGACCCAACCAATCACACCAACAGCAATCGCGGCGATAAGGTTTGGAATAAAGGTCAAGACTTGATTGACCATATTAGCGAATGGCGCTGAGATAGAATTTAGATTCAGCTGACTTAACGCGCCTGAAATCGCAATGATGAAAATAAACCAAAAGACGATTTTTGAGATAATGCCTTCTAAATCGTAGCTTTTACCGGTTGAAGAATTCATGCGTTGGTTAAGATTTACTTTTGACAACACACCACGTACAAGGGCAGCGATACCCAGTGCCACAAGCCAACCAATGATAAAAATTAAAATAGCGCCGATGATGGAACCAATAGGGCCACCCAGATAACCGTTGAACGATGTATACATTGGATTCATCCTGTCCTCCTTTAATGATCATGCATTCCTTATCAAATAATCTTTGCTCTACAATATAAGCCTGATTATTGGTAACGAACCCATACCTAATTATTAATATTTTTAATTGATATTATTCAAGAAGTGTTTTTTATAAGACTCTAGCCAACATTCTGTGCAGATTGTTAACAAAATCTACGTTCTGTTACTTCTTACCTTAACCAATTTAGCTTAGCTGATGTAATGAGGTATTTAAAGACAGAAAGCTTAACGGCTTACTATAGTTGTGTGATAAGTTGTTAATTTGGCGGCAGATATTAACACAGACTGTACATTTGACCGATAATTTCAAGGGAATCGTAGCTCCTAAAACTAAGATTTGCTATGATAGAAGAATGTGACATCTCGCCACTATCCTTACAATTTGAGAGTATTCTATGAAAAAAATTACTACCTTAAGCATTAGTGCCCTTGCTAGTGCGATGTTATTAGTTACCGGCTGTAATGCTAGTAATGGCAATAAAGAAAGCGCCAGCAAAAGCGTTTCAGTGACTGAAAAAAGCCCAGCCAATGAAAAAGTGGGTTACAGCTTGGGTTATATGATGGCAGAAGGTAATAAAGAAGCGGTCGGCGATCTGAACCTTGATACCTTTGAAAAAGGCTTCCGCGATGGCTATGAAGGTAAAGACTCAGCATTGACCCAAGAGCAAATGCAAGAAGTGTTGATGACTTATCAAAAAGAACAAGAAGAAAAGTTCGTTAAAGAGATGGAAGGCAAAGCTGAAGATAACAAAACCAAAGGTGCGGCATTCTTAGCAGAAAATGGTAAAAAAGAAGGCGTGAAAACCACCGCTTCTGGTTTGCAATATAAAGTATTGACCGCTGGTACTGGCAAATCACCAAAAGCGACTGACGTGGTCGAAGTCAACTACGAAGGTAAATTGATTGATGGTACGGTATTTGACAGCTCTTATGAGCGCGGTGAGCCGATTGAGTTTCCATTAAACCAAGTCATCGCTGGCTGGACAGAAGGCCTACAGTTGATGAAAGAGGGTGGCAAATACGAATTTTATATTCCATCTGATATCGCTTATGGCGAAGCAGGTAATGCTGGTATCGAGCCTAACAGCACGCTTATCTTTACCGTTGAGCTATTAAAAGTAAAATAAGGCGTTATGAGTTTTTTTACCCCTTCAGTTTAAAGCGGTTAAAAACAATAAAAAAGCCCTCATAGTGTATGAGGGCTTTTTGCTGTACGCTAATTCGGCCAGTCGATGATTAATCGCTAATTACTTATAGTGTTTTTAAATTAAAGAGTTTTTTGGAAGACTTTAGAATTGCGACCGTTATTATATTTTTCACGGCGCGCCTCCGGTAGAGCAGCAGCATCAACTTCCGCAAAATCTTGCTCGACAAACCAATGCGCGGTGCGGGTGGTCAGGACGAACAATTTATGCAAACCATGGCTGCGCGCTTGTTGCTCCAAAAACGCCAGCAGGTCAGCACCGCGGTTGCCACTACGATATTCAGGATGAACCGCCACACAAGCGACTTCGGCTGAATCTGCATCCAGTGGATAAAGCGCGGCACAACCCAAAATCATACCATCACGCTCAATGACGCTATAGTGGTCAATTTCTTGTTCTAAGCGCTCGCGCGAGCGGCTGACCAAGATACCTTGTTGTTCTAGCGGGGTTAGTAGTTCAAGCAGTCCAACCACATCGTCGATATCAGCACGGCGAATTTCTTCGTACGGGTCATGGCTAATCAAGGTGCCAGAACCATCACGGGTAAACAGCTCTTCGAGTAACGCGCCATTTTTGGCATAAGAGATGATATGGGTACGATGTACGCCTTGACGGCAGGCATTACTGGCGCAGCTTAAGAAGTAATTAATCTCGCAATTCAAATCACGATCGCGTAAAAAGCGGTCGACTTCATTTGGAATCATCTCACGTAATAAACGGTCGTCATGATTGATGCCGGCTTCTTCGCCTAAGAATATCAGCTTATCAGCACCGAGCGCCACAGCCGCACTAAGCGCCACATCTTCCGCCAATAAATTGAAAACCTCACCAGTCGCTGAATAACCCATCGACCCTAAAATCACAATATGGTCATGTAACAGGTTGTTTTTAATGGCTTCGACATCGATTGAGCGCACCTCACCAGTCATCTGATAATCAACGCCGTCACGAATCCCGTAAGGACGCGCGGTGACAAAGTTACCCGAAACCGCGTCAATGCGCGAGCCATACATGGGTGAGTTTGCTAAGCCCATCGATAGTTGGGCTTCGATTTGCAAACGAATCGCACCAACCGCTTGTAAGATAGCGGGCATAGCAACGCGTGGGGTCACGCGAATATCTTTATGCAAGGGGGAGGTAATCTGGGCGTCTTTCAAGTTTTTTTCGATTTGCGGTCGCGCGCCGTGTACCAGTACCAGTTTGATACCCAAGCTGTGCAATAAAGCAAAGTCGTGAATCAAGGTACTAAAATTGGGATGATTGACCGCCTCACCGCCAAACATAATCACGAAAGTCTTACCGCGATGGGTGTTAATGTAAGGGGCAGAGTTGCGGAACCAGTGTACGTATTCAGGATTAATTTGTGGCATGGCGCTAGTAGTCATAATGGGTGCAATAGTTGTTAGAATAAGAAAAAGAGCATGACAGCAAAAGCGTGTCGCTAATGAATTACCATAGCAAAAAACACCGTTATGAGCTATCTTTTATTTTAGCCACTGTCATGAATCTTGGTAGCAAATAGATGATATACACAACCTCAACACGGGATTGGTGTACCGCCAAACGCTTTTTGTTATGCTAAGCCCTATTGCTTTAGCACCAGCTTACGCAGATAATTGATAAAAATAACCATGTTGTTGACCGACGCTTTATCAACAAATTGTTTTACCGCTATACTGTTTTACCGATACATTAACTAGGGATAATGAATGTCATGAAGAAAAGTAACCATTTTGCAAACCCATTCAGTGCGTGGAGCGGCCACCGCTTATTTCATGTTGTCGCTGGTACGCTCGTTGGCGTGATGGCAGTGACGCAGGCTTCAGCAATGTTGCCAACGCCAGAGCAAGCCGTTGATAATTCAGTGGCAATCCAGTCAAATGCCAATCCAGCCAGCACCTCAACGGCGCAAGCGGTCAATAGCAAAATTACCGCCTCATTGATTAGTGTTGATGCAAATGGTCAAGAAGTGCTGGTGCCAGTCAATGCCAATACGCGCCTGCAGTCAGGGAATGTCTTAGAATATCAAGGCTACTTTACCAATACCAATGCTGATCGCGTACGTAAAATGACCGTCACTATGAGTATTCCTGAGCAAGTAGAATTGCTACGTGCCGTTTCTCCTGACTTCCCTTATGGTAGTGCTGACGGCAACACCTTTGCCCGTATGCCATTACGCGGTAAGGTTGATAATCAATTGCAAGAAATCCCGTTAAAATACTATAAAGCGGTACGTTGGGATTTAGAAGGCGTGGGTTTGAATGATACCGTCGTGGTTAAATATCGTGCACGCGTTAAATAAGTCAATTCTTTAAATTTGCTGCATTAAAAAAGCACCATAGTTTATGCTGTGGTGCTTTTTTTATAAACAACTTACTAACTCAGATTTGGTAAAATGGCTTTTACGAGCTGAATGTACTTTTGAAATTAAAGCGTGGCATATTTACTTGGCAGCTTTTCTACAAGACCTTTTTCTTTCAGGGATTTGTCTTTCATAAGCTGCTTAATGGCGGCAATCTGCGGGGTAGTGGCTTGCATGCCAGCCGTCATTAGCGCGCGTCGTTGACTGGTATCTAGCGAGCTAATATGACCGATATCGGGGATAATGATAATATCAGCGCGCTCACGTTCACGGCGCATTGCTGTTGAACGCTTGGTATTTGATTGACTGGAATCAGTGACAGATGCGGTGGCATTTGCGACAAAACTGCTCTCAAGAAAGCCCCAAAAACTGCTTAATGAATTGATAGTCGGTATCTTATTATTAGCGGAACTATTAGCATTCGCCGCCGTCACATCAACGGCGATGATAATATCGGCACCCAAATCACGGGCGGTGTCGACCGGTACTAAGCTGACCACGCCACCATCGACATATTTTTTACCTACCTTTTCAGGGATACGCGGTGCGATAAAAATATTGGGTACGCTGCACGATGCTTGCACCGCAAGTCCGGCATCGCCGCTGCTAAAAACGGCCTTTTTTAGCGTGTGTTTTTCGGCAGCCACCGCGGCAAAAGATATTGGAAAATTTTCTATAGCGCGTCCGCCAACTTTTGCATTAATAAAGTTTTTAAGCTTAATGCCTTCGATAAAGCCTTGGTTTGATAAGGTGAAGTCTGTCAATTCGCTATCAGAAGTATTTAACGCCATTTGTTCAAGCTGTTTGGCGTTATAACCACTGGCATATAAGCTGCCAATCAGACTGCCAATACTGGTACCGACCACTAGCGTTGGCGTGATACCGTTTTCTTCTAAGGCTTTAATCACGCCAATATGGGCAAAGCCCTTGGCACCGCCGCCGCCTAAGACTAAGGCGACCTTTGGCTGCTTGTTTAAAGGTGCGACGGTTTCAATAACTGGCGGCAAACTTTGGCAAGCACTAATAAACACGCCCAATATGCCAAGCATACTAAATCGCAGCAAGCGTGCTAAATGACGATAGACATTATAATGAGTAGATAAAAACATACGCGAAAATCACCATAGAGCAATAAAGAGGTATACGATAAGCCATTCATCAGTCGCTTACTGAGAAATCAGCTAGACGCCATATCGTTAAATAGCTTAGCATAGGCAAGTCGCTTGTCAGTTATAATCATCATGATTAAATATTTTATAGAGGTTGATGATTATAGCTTTTATAAGACCAAATATACGTTAAATCATAACCATCACTAGGATTATTGATGCCCACATCGGTTAGCCGCACTCCTACCTTGAACTCAGCAGACGCTATCAGGTCTGAGATGCCCGTTTCGGCGCTTGATATGCCGGTGACGGCGCTGGCGGGTGTGGGGCCAAAAGTGGCGGAGCAATTGTCCCAGTTAGGTATTAAGCGCATTTTTGATTTGCTGCTGCATCTACCGCGTGATTATGAAGATCGTAGCCGACTGGTATCGATAGCCGATGTGGCGCATGGACAAGCTGCCTTGATTACAGGACGGGTGGTGCATGTCGATACCAAGCGCAGTGGCATGACGGTGGTGGTCGATGATGAGACTGGTACCCTATCGCTGCGTTTCTTTAAGGTGTATCGCGGCCTTGCGCAAACGATGAGCCTTGGCACGCAGCTGCAATTATTTGGTGAAGTAAAGGTCAGTCGTTACGGTAAGCAGATACATCATCCTGAATATCAAGTGATCAGTAGTAATGAAGCCATCGTCAATACAGGCTTACAGCCGATTTATCCAAGTGTTAAAGGCTTACATCAAAATAAGCTGCGCACCTTGATTAAACTTGCCTTACAAACGGTTCGCACCCAAGGTCTACCCATGACCTTGTTCACGCCTGCTGACTTTGCTGTGGTTGCTGATTTGCCGTTAGCGCCTTTTGAGCCTGCTAAATTGGCAATGGCAGACGATGATTTTCCAGACGATATATTCTCAACCCTTGCGCACCGTGTGCCTGACAATTCAATAAACAATATTGGCAACACAACTGCAGTTAATGACACGGCTAATCAAAACGTTTATAACCTAACGATATTTGAAGCCTTGGTATTGCTGCATACGCCACCGACTTATACCGATGCAGGACGACAATATCAGCTGCTGACGCAACTAAGCGCCCGCACTCATGCTGCCTGTCAGCGTTTAATCATTGAAGAATTAACCGCGCATCAACTTAGTCTGTTATATCGCCGTCAGCAATTGCATCAGCATAAAGCTCCCAAATGTACGATGAATAGCCCGCTTGCCGATCAGTTATTTGCCGCATTGCCGTTTGATTTAACTGGCGCGCAGCAACGCGTCATGAAAGACATCACGGCTGATATGGCGACTTCTATTCCGATGCTCCGACTGGTACAAGGCGATGTGGGCGCAGGCAAAACCTTGGTCGCTGCAGGCGCGGCGGGCTATGCACTCGATAGTGGCTGGCAGGTTGCGGTCATGGCACCAACAGAAATCTTAGCAGAGCAGCATTTGGTCAATTTTAAAAACTGGTTTGAGCCATTGGGTATCGGCGTTGGCTGGCTGGCTGGTAAGCAAACCGCCAAGCAGCGCCGTGAAGCGTTAGCAGCAGTGGCAGAAAATACGGTACAAGTGGTGGTTGGTACGCATGCCTTATTCCAAGAGCAGGTGCAATTTGCCAAATTGGGCTTGGTCATTATTGATGAACAGCACCGCTTTGGCGTTGAGCAGCGAATGGCCTTGACCAATAAGGGCGTGGCCAATAGCACCCCGCATCAGCTGATTATGACGGCAACCCCGATTCCGCGTACGCTCGCCATGAGTGTGTATGGCGATATGGAGACCTCTATCATTGATGAGCTGCCACCGGGGCGTACGCCAATTACCACGGTGACGATTGACCGCAACCGTCGCGACGAAGTGATTGAGCGTATTGCGGTGAATTGTGAAGCGGGTAGACAGGCGTATTGGGTTTGCTCATTGGTAGAAGAATCAAGCGTGCTTGATGCGCAAGCAGCAGAAGCGACTTATGAAGATTTAAATGAGCGCTTAGATATTCGCATTGGCTTGGTTCATGGCAAAATGAAGTCTGCTGACAAGCAAGCCATTATGCAAGAGTTTAAAGCGGGCAACTTAGATTTATTGATTGCCACAACGGTTATCGAAGTTGGGGTTGATGTACCTAATGCCTCACTCATGGTGATTGAGAATGCTGAACGTTTGGGTTTATCGCAACTACATCAGTTGCGCGGGCGGGTTGGGCGTGGTTCGACCAAAAGTTTCTGCGTACTGTTATATCAAAAGCCGTTATCAGAGACGGGTACGGAGCGCTTAAATGTGCTGCGTGACAGCACCGACGGTTTTGTCATTGCGCAAAAAGACCTAGAGCTACGCGGCCCCGGTGAGCTGTTAGGCAAACGTCAAACCGGTAACGTCGGCTATTATTTGGCCGACCTTATCCGCGATGAGCAACTATTTGCCATTGCGCAGCGCCTAGCGAAACATCTTATCTCTGACCCAACACGTAAAGCGGACGTCAGCCAACTTATCCATCGCTGGATGCCAGAAGCCAGTCGCTATACCAATGCTTAATAATTAACGCTTGCTCAGTAACTGAGCCAATTCTCTGTCATCAACCCTCCTAAAAAAGCCATTATTTTGTTAAAAATAATGGCTTTTTCTTATGGGTTTTATAAGCTATTTATTAGTGAAAATAAACACTCTATTTTTACTTTCATCAACTAATATTGACTCGGCTGTTCTCTAAACTTTCTTGATATGACGATTGAGGTATGGCAGTTTACGGCAGTGAAGCGTAACTATACGCTTTATCTCTTTACTAGAATTCTGCTGAAGATGTATTTTTTGGTGAAAATAAACCTCTAAAAACAGCCAGTTTCTAGTTGCTTTACCGATTCTAACAGGACGTTAGGATAGGAGTTTGATTGGCTTAATTTTGCCAGCTTTGTCTGATTAGCTTCGTCATTACTGTGCCATTCATGCTTTTAATTAACGGCCTGAATTTTTTACAAGGATGTATCATGAACAAGACGTTAACCCTCGCTTGCGCTATCGCCGCACCATTATTATTCAGCCAATCCGCTGTTGCCGAGTTTGATTATTTCAAAACCGATGGTAGTTTCAAACGCTTTTCTGTTTCGGCTGGTTGGTTGCACGCTTCTCCGCAAGGCAAAGCCAATCCAATGCAAACTACAACCGCTGCCAAAGATGGTACGGTTGCCGATAATGGCAGTGTAAAAGTAAAAACGGTGCGAGAGGTATTGGTGAAAGATCAAGACCGTTTCGGCTTCATAGATGGCACATTAAAGGGTCTAGGAGCGGAAACGGATTTGTCCGACGTTACGATATTAGGTGACGTTTCTGGTACGACCAAAATTAATGGCTTAGAGAGTTGGACCAGTGCTGGTACGGGTCTTGAGGCCGATGATGTCGATACGTTTGGTCTGTTATTTAACTATTATATGAATGATCATTGGTCGATTGAGGTCAAAGCCGGCATACCGCCCAAAGTCGATATTTTAGGGCAAGGGCAAGTATATGCACCGCTCTCGGGCAAAGTCAGTCCTAGCGGTATTGCAGGCGGATTATTGGGCGATTTTGATATTTCCAAAAATATTCCCATTACTGATTTAACCCAAGGCGGCGGGGTATCTTCAAGCGCTCGCGCGTGGCTGCCAGCAGCTGGGGTGCAATACCAATTTGGCAAATCTGGGGTCAATAAATTTCGCCCTTATGTCGGCGCAGGGGTGATGTATGCTTATTTTAATGATATCGAGCTAAATGACGGTATTCGTAACGATTTAGAAATGGCTGGTCATCAAATCCAAAATATTAAGGATGGGAAAGCGGGCGCTGCATTAGAAAATGTAAAATCGGGTCAGGGCATGAGCGTAGATGTTGAAGCAGACAGCGCCTTTGCACCTATCGTGACGCTTGGCGCGACTTATGACTTTAATGACAAATGGTTTGGCGTTGGCTCTGTATCCTATGCAAAACTCGATAGTGATACGACCATCACCGTTCAAAACGATAGTGGTGAAGAGTTGATTCGAGCGAAAACCAACCTTGAGATCGATCCGTATATTACCTATCTTGGCGTTGGCTATCGTTTTTAATACACCATAGAGAAACATTAAGTTAGTAGCATCTTGATAAATATAGCGCACATTCTTAGGGGTGTGCGTTGTGCTTTTTAAAAGTTAAAAAAGAAGTTTGATTTAGACAAATTTATCAAGCAGTCGTTTTACTTAGTTATAGTCAAGGAATTTTAGAATCGCTACAAGGCGACCGACCGCAGATAGTACATTGAGTACATCTAGGGCGGGTAACACCGTAGCGGTTTAAAAGTGCTCTGACTATATCATTTTTATTCGCTTCGCTTTGCCAGTTTTACGCCCATCCTATTATTAACAGAAGCAGACTTACGAAGCTAAAACACGATATATAAAAATAAGATGATGACTTAATATATGCTATCCTCAATAAATTTATGGACTATTGTAATCATAAATAGCCCCTTTTTTAGCTATAATTTTTCTAACTTTATACTCTTTCTAATTGCCTGTATTGACAGAGAGTTATCATGAGCGATGTTGAAGACAACCAGCGACCAGTTGAACCAGAGCTACCACCTTACCGCCAAGCGGATGCACGTGCGCCCAAATCATCATCGAAATATCCTTGGTGGTTATTGCCAGTATTAGCCGTAGTCCTTGTGATTGGGGTTTTGGTCGGTAAGTATTGGGGCGGCGATAAAGATGCGAGTGTTGATTCACCAGCGGCTAACAAGGCACAAAGCGCAAACGCTGACCTAAAGGAGAGCAGCAATCAGCAGGCAGTGCTTTCGGTCGAAACGGTGATGCCAAGCCAAGACAGTATTGGCAATACCTTAAGCGCTGACGGCACCATCAGTGCCAAAGATGTCGCCAATGTCAGCCCTAAAGTAAATGGTGTGGCTATCGAGCAGGTGTTGGTTGAAGAAGGCGATCGGGTCAAAGCGGGGCAAGTCCTGGCGATATTTGATACCGATGCCATGCAGCAGCAAGTCTTGCAGGCGGAGGCCGATGTTGCCGAAGCCGAAGCAACGCTTGCCAATGCAACTGCCGATGCCGCTCGCGTCCTACCGCTGATTGAGATTGATGCCATCAGTAGGCAAGAAGCGGATCGCTATCGTACCTCAAAGCTACAAGCAGAAGCGGCATTGCAAGCCTCTAAAGCCCGTCTTAGCACCCAGCGCTTGAGCGTGAAAAATGCCAATGTGGTCGCACCAGTAAGCGGTGTCATCAGTGAAAAAATGGCGGAAGTCGGTATGGTTGCTGGTGGTGAGCCATTATTTACCATTATTAAAGGCGGTATTTTAGAGTGGCGTGCTGATATCGATCCTAAACTTCTTGGTGAAGTCAGTGTTGGCACGCCAGTGCGCGTCAGCTTACCAGCCGGCGATTCAGTTATGGGTAAGGTTAATCGTATTGCGCCAACGGCTGATGATAATCGCCAAATCACCATTTATGCAAGCCTTGCTGCAAACTCAAAAGTACGCGCGGGCATGTACCAAACGGGCGAGTTTTTATTGGGTAGCACCAATGCGCAAACGGTGCCCAATAGCGCTATCGTCAGCAATGACGGCTATGATTACGTGATGCTAGTGACCAACGTTAAAAGTCAAGACGGTCAAAACATTGGCCGTATCAAGCAACAACGCGTAACTTTGGGTGAGCGCTTTAGTGACAATGTGGCACTAACGGAGCCACTATCAGCAGACAGCCGACTGGTAAAGCAGGGCGGTAGCTTTTTAAACGACGGCGACTTGGTACGTGTGGTTGATGGCCTAAATACCGCCAATGATAAATCAGGCAGCCAAACTGGTAAAGCTTCAAACACTGCAAGTACGGGCACAGCCACGCAGGCGCGCTCATGAGTTTAAATGTCTCCGCTTACTCGATTAGAAATCCTTTGGTTGCCATCTTGCTGTTTGTGCTGCTGACCTTGGGCGGCATCTACGGTTTTATGCAAATGAAGGTGCAGCAATTCCCTGATATTGACCTGCCAGCGGTGGTAGTGACGGTGACCTTGCCGGGAGCCGCGCCATCGCAGCTCGAAAACGACATTGCCAAAAAGATAGAAAATAAGCTCACCAGTATTGAGGGCGTTAAGCATATTCGTACTACCCTACAAACGGGTGCCGCGACCATGGTCACCGAGTTTGTCCTAGAAAAAGACATACAAGAAGCGGTTGACGATGTACGTTCGGCGGTTGGTGAAGTACGTGGCGATTTGCCAGCCGCGGCTAATGACCCCATCATTACCAAAGTCTCAACGGCCGGATTTCCCGTCGTCACTTACTCGGTTGCCTCTGACAATATGAACGTCGAGGACTTATCTTGGTTCGTCGATGATACGGTCACTAAGCGTTTATCTGATATACCGGGGGTCAGTACCGTCAGCCGTATCGGTGGTTTGCAGCGTGAAATTACCGTGGCCGCCGACCCGATTGTGTTGAGCGGTTTGAAATATCCTATCGCCCAGTTATCAGAACAAATCACCGGTATTCAACAAGACAGCTCAGGCGGTGAAGCGGAAGTAGGCAAAACCACCCAGACCATTCGGGTACTTGGTGCGGTTGAACGTGCCAGTGATTTGAACAACTTACAAGTCGCGGTACCGACAGGTGGTACGCAAGCGCTTGGACGTGTGGCGCAAATTACCGATGGCGCTGCTGACCCAAGATCGATTGCTAAGCTTGATGGGCAAACAGTGGTGGCATTTAATATCACCCGTTCGCGCGGTGCCAGTGAGGTTGAAGTGATGGAGCTGGTTGACGCCGAGCTTGCCAAGCTGTCAGCCGATGTCGGCAATATCGATATTGAAAAAGTCTATGATCGTGCTACGCCAATCGCCGAGGATTATCAAGCGTCGTTACGCATGCTAATAGAAGGCGGATTACTTGCTGTCGTCGTGGTGTTCTTATTTTTACGCAATATCCGTGCGACTTTTGTGGCGGCTGTGGCGTTGCCGTTGTCCGTCATTCCTACTTTTCTAGGTATGTACTTATTCGGCTTTAGTCTTAATATTATCTCGTTATTGGCGCTGTCATTGGTCATCGGGGTCTTGGTCGATGATGCGATTGTAGAAGTTGAAAACATTATCCGCCATTTGCGCATGGGCAAGACGCCTTATGAAGCGGCGATGGAAGCAGCTGATGAGATTGGTTTAGCCGTTGTCGCGACCACATTTACCCTAATTGCAGTATTTTTACCGACAGCTTTTATGGGCGGGATTGTCGGGCAGTTTTTCCGGCAATTTGGTTGGACTGCCGCCTTATCGATATTTGCGTCGTTAATGGTCGCGCGCCTAATCACCCCGATGATGGCTGCTTATATACTGCGCCCAGAAAAAAAGCACGTTGAAAAACAAAGCGCGCTCATGGATTGGTATCTAAAAGTGGTCTCATGGACGCTGCATCACCGCTGGCTGACGATGGGGGCGACATTACTCTTGTTTGTAGCATCACTTGCTTTGGTAAAATTACTACCAACGTCCTTTATTCCTGATAATGATATTGACCAGACGCGGGTTGAGATTGAGCTGACCCCAGATGTGGCGCTAGAAGATACCGAACGTGTGGCTGCTCTAGCCAGTGAGCGTATATTGGCCATGCCTGAAGTGAGCCATATTTTTACCTCGGTAGGAGAAGCGCAAGCGGCAATGGAGGCCAGCTCAGGCGGCAAAGCTGAAAATATCGCAGGCTTAGATATTGTACTGGCTCCGCGCGCAGAGCGTGCCTCTAAGCAAGAGATTGAACGGCAAATAAGCAGCATGCTCTCAGAAGTACCGGGCGCACGCTTTACGGTTGGTTTATCGAGTGGCGGTGAGACCGGTTATAATTTTTCTTTGACCAGTACCGACCCGCGCTTGCTCGAGCAAACTGCGCAGCAAATAATGACAGAGATTCGCGCGTTACCTAGTGCTGGTGCTGTCACTAGTGATCGCAGTCTACCGCGCCAAGAGCTGACGGTGACACCAGACAGACTGGCGATGGCCGATAAAGGCGTGACCACGCAAGATATCGCCACTACCTTACGTGTGGCGACTGTTGGTGATTATGAGCAGCGATTATCTAAGCTCAATCTCGATACACGCCAGATTCCTATCGTGGTGCGCCTGCCAGATGTTGCCAAACAAAATGTCAGTCAATTAGAAGGCTTATATGTGCCGAGTGCCTTACCACCGGGACAAGGTGTACGGGTAGGTGAGGTTGCGTCATTAAACTTTGGTACGGGACCTGCGCAAATCAGCCGCCTCGATCGTGAGCGGGCGATTAGTATCACCGTGCAGCCTGCCAATGGCGAGCTTGGCGACTTGGTGCAAGCGGTAAAGGCCATACCCAGTATGCAGCAGCTGCCGGCCTCTATTACTATTATCGATCAAGGACAAGCCGAAAACATGGCTGAGCTATTTAGCGGCTTTGTGATTGCGATGTCGGTCGGTGTGGTCTGTATCTTAGGCGTGCTGATTTTATTATTTGGGCGGATATTGCAGCCATTTACCATTTTGATGGCTCTGCCGCTGTCTATCGGTGGCGCTTTTGTCGGCTTAGTGATTACCAAAAGTAGTCTGTCGATGCCATCGATGATTGGTTTTATCATGCTGATGGGCATCGCCACCAAAAACTCTATCTTATTAGTCGATTACGCATTGATTGCTCAGCGCCGAGGTTTGGCGCGTTTTGATGCCATTATCGATTCTTGTCGTAAGCGTGCGCGGCCAATTATTATGACCACCATTGCGATGGGCGCTGGCATGTTGCCATTGGTCTTTGGTTGGGGCGATGCCGATCCTACCTTCCGTCGTCCGATGGCTGCCGCGGTACTGGGTGGTTTGGTCACCTCAACCCTATTAAGCCTCGTAGTCATTCCCGTGGTTTATACCTTGATGGACGACTTATCAGGATGGTTTGGCAAATGGTTGATACCGCATGGTAAAGAGAAGGAAAGCGTCGTTATTGAAAAATAATTTGTGCTGGTAAAGCTTTTGGGTCAATTACAGAGGAAGTGGTTGATCTAGGGTTTTGCACCCTGTTAATCATTAGGTCTAGGATTACTATCGACTTTTTAGAATATTGCCTAAACTTAAGGCATAGCCCAATTTAAAGCCATGCTGACTACAACATATCTAAAAACCTAACCGCAAGCATGGCTGTTAATATAAAAATTAGAGCGCTCACGCATAATGCCTGCTAGAGAAGTTTTTTATCATCCATAATTAACTACCTTACATTCTTTTATATGAATGTAACACGTTAATTATTTTCTAATGCAAAAAAATCACTCAAAATATCATTATTCATAAAATCTTCTGCCACGCTCCTAGTTACCAAATTCTATTCCATAACCTTGTCTTATCAACGTGAATTTAACTCATCTTAAATTTAAATAGTATCATTTTTATTCATGATTGCGTTCGGGTATGATTTATCTCATACACAAATTTGGTTTTATCTCACACAATGAGAATAGGGTAGCGGATTATCATGAGTAAACAATTTACATATTCCATCTCGAGCATTCGTTTCGATGAAAACTATCATCCGGCAGATAGCACACGTCTGACCACGAACTTTGCCAATTTGGCGCGCGGTGAGCAGCGTGAAGAAAATCTGCGTAAAACACTAAGAATGATCAATAATCGTTTTAACGCTTTGGCGCATTGGGATAACCCAACCGCCGACCGTTACTCTGTTGAAGTTGATATTATTTCAGCAGATTTAGATATCGAAGGTAATGGCGATACTTTTCCGGTCATCGAAACGCTAAAAACCACGATCGTCGACCATAAAGACAATACCCGTATCGACGGTATGATTGGTAATAGTTTTTCCTCTTATGTACGCGATTATGACTTTAGCGTCGTCCTATTAGACCATTTTGATAAAAACCCTACATTGCCACCGCCAGCAGATTTTGGTAATTTGCATGGCAAACTGTTTCAGTATTTATTGAATTCAGAAGCCTATCAAGCTGAGTTTAATAAACAACCGGTCATTTGCCTAAGTGTATCGACCAGTAAAACCTATCATCGTACGATTAACCAGCATCCGGTGTTAGGGGTTGAATACCGACAAGACGAATATTCTTTAACTGACGATTATTTTCATAAAATGGGCTTAAAGGTGCGCTACTTTATGCCGGCTGGTAGTGTCGCGCCTTTAGCGTTTTATTTTGCCGGTGACTTGCTAAGAGATTACACTGACCTTGAGCTGATTAGTGCGATTGCAACTATGGAAACTTTCCAAAAGATTTATCGCCCTGAAATCTATAATGCCAACTCGACGGCAGGACAGATATATCAGCCCAGTTTAAAATATCAAGATTATTCCTTAACGCAAATCGTCTATGACCGCGAAGAGCGTAGCCAAATGGCGGTGAAGCAAGGTAAGTTTACGCAAGAACACTTTATCAAGCCTTACCAAGCTATTCTTGAAGAATGGGCAGCAAGCTATGATGTTAATGAGCGCACGTCGGAAGCGTGTGCAGATAAAGAATACGCCGCCTAACTATTTTCAACCTAGATGCGTGTAACCTAAATACATTCAATCTAACCGAAATGAGAATACCAATACATAAGAAGATAAATGTTATGACACTATTATTACCGACACAAAAGTTATTACCGACATCAACTGCGGGCAGCTTGCCAAAACCGTCTTGGCTTGCTGAACCGGAAAAAATTTGGTCACCTTGGGCTTTAGAGGGCGAGCAACTGCTCGAAGCCAAACAAGATGCGCTACGGGTGTCATTACAAGAGCAATTGCAGGCAGGGATTGATATCGTCAGTGATGGCGAGCAAACGCGTCAGCATTTTGTCACTACCTTTATCGAACATCTTGATGGCGTCGATTTCGAAAAGCGTGAAACGGTTAAAATCCGCAATCGCTATGAGGCCAGTGTGCCTTCGGTGGTTGGGGCGGTGAGCCGTCAAAAACCGGTGTTTGTCGACGATGCAAAGTTTTTACGCTCGCAAACCGATCAGCCAATCAAATGGGCGCTTCCTGGCCCGATGACGATGATTGATACTTTATATGATGGTCATTATAAAAGCCGTGAAAAATTGGCTTGGGAATTTGCTAAAATTCTCAATCAAGAAGCGAAAGACTTAGAAGCGGCTGGTGTCGATATTATCCAATTTGATGAGCCGGCGTTTAATGTGTTTTTCGATGACGTCAACGACTGGGGTATCGCCACTTTAGAGCGTGCTATCGAAGGGTTAAAGTGTGAGACGGCGGTGCATATTTGCTACGGCTACGGTATCAAAGCCAATACCGATTGGAAAAAAACCTTAGGGTCAGAGTGGCGTCAATATGAGCAAGCCTTTCCAAAATTGCAGCAGTCAAATATCGATATTGTCTCGCTGGAGTGTCAAAACTCACACGTACCGATGGATTTGATTGAACTGATTCGCGGTAAAAAGGTGATGGTTGGCGCCATTGATGTGGCAACCAATAGCATTGAAACCCCAGAAGAAGTGGCAGATACGTTACGCAAAGCGCTGCAGTTTGTCGATGCAGATAAGCTTTATCCTTCGACCAACTGCGGCATGGCACCGCTATCTCGCCAAGTGGCACGCGGTAAATTGCAAGCCTTGAGCGCGGGTGCAGCTATTGTACGCAAAGAGCTTAGCGTTTAGCATTTCTTAACAAAGATTGCCTTGTTTAAACCCATGAGTGACCTCAGTTATCAATGTACTTAAAGATTAATGTACTTAAAGATTAATGTACTTAAAGATTAATGTACTTAAAGATTAATGTACTTAAAGATTAATGTACTTAAAGATTAAAATTCAGGAGTTAAGTCATGATTGAAGCAACTGATTTTAGAGATGCCATGTCTCTATTACCGACAGCGGTCAATGTGATCACCACAAAAGGCAACTCTGGCTGTCATGGGTTTACCGCTTCTGCGGTCTGTAGCGTGACCGATACACCGCCAACCTTGCTTGTCTGCATGAATCAGAGCTCGCGCTCACACGAACATTTTCTTGAAAACAAAACGCTAAGTGTCAACGTGTTGGGCACCCAGCATGAACCCATATCCAATGCTTTTGCCTCCAAATTATGCTCAGAAGAGCGCTTTTGTCACGGCGCTTGGACGACATTAACCACCGGGGCACCTGTTTTAGAGGATGCGCTGGTCAGTTTTGATTGTGAAATTGATGACATTCAACAAGTCGGCACACACAGTATTTTTATGTGCCGAGTGGTCGCCATCAAACAAGGCGAGAGTGATGAAAGTTTGGTGTATTTCAATCGCTCGTACCATCAAGTTGGTCAAACAGAAATTGTTTAATCTACCTTTAAAGCCCTTGTTATTTAACTAAAAATATAGCTAACCGAGAAGTAACTATCCTGTGGAAATACTCATTTTTTTAATAATAGGCGCGCTAGCAGGATTTGCTGCGGGGCTTTTTGGTGTAGGCGGTGGCACGATTATCGTGCCCTTATTGTTTATCGTTTTTACCCAAATGGATTACAGCCCTGACAGCATTATGCATTTGGCATTAGGGACATCATTGGCGACTATTATTGTCACCTCTATCAGCTCGCTTATGGCACACAATAAAAAAGGCGCTGTCATGTGGCCGGTGTTTAAAAATCTGGCACCAGGTTTAGCGCTAGGTTGTTTCTTAGGCGCGGGAATCGCAGGGCAGATATCTGGGTTGTATCTTCAGCTGATTGTTGGGTTTTTTTTACTGTGGGTTGCTTATAAGATGTTTTTTGCCGGTAAAAAACCTGTTGCTAATCATTCTAGTGGCGCTAATGATGTCAGTAGCGCCAACTACGCCAATCCAGTACTACCCTCAAAACCTAAGCAATTAGCAGCAGGCGGGGTTATTGGTGTCGCTTCTGCTATCTTTGGTATTGGCGGTGGCAGCTTAACCGTGCCTTATCTCACGCGTTATAATGTGGTGATGCAAAAAGCGGTTGGGACTTCAGCGGCGTGCGGGTTGCCGATTGCTATAGCCGGTGCATTAGGGTTTATGTTTTTTGGCATGCAGCAGCAAGTCGATGTGCCTAATACCATTGGCTTTGTACATATTTATGCCTTTTTAGGCATTAGTATTATGAGCTTTTTTACCGCAAAATTAGGCGCGAAAGTCGCTCATATACTATCGCCAGAACTATTAAAAAAATGCTTTGCGGTATTATTAACGGTGGTGGGATTTTATTTTCTGTATAAAGGGCTGGTTTAATTATTCATGTTTGTATAATAGGGCGTGTTTTCATTTAGAATGAGGATGCGCCCTATTATTTTTGCTAATTAGGTTCAACAAAGATAATTATGTTCAATAAACTTAAAGCATTGATTCTACTTTTATCTTTTCTCACAGTCATTGCCTGTTCGAATGATAATTCGGTTTTAGCTCGTGATGAAAAGGTTACCACAGCTAGCAATCACGAGCGCGATGTACAGGAGATGTATCGTAATATTGATACATTAAAAAGAGAGCTGCCAAGCGTAATTGATGAAGTCACTACGTTAGAAAAGATTGATTTTGATGGAAAAACGGTTACTTTCGGCTATCGGCTAGATATATCTGATTATAATGCTTCTAAAAGAAAAGAGATTGAAACGGCAATGCGCGATGAACATACTAAGTTAGCCTGTGCAGAAGCAGAAGTTATGCAAGGGATAAATAAGGGATTTGATTATCAGTATAGTTATTACGATTTAGATGATAGTAAGGTGGCTAGTTTTGAGGTCACAAAAGACATTTGCGACAACCTAAATAAAGCTGACTCTGAAATTGAAATAGGAACCTAATCAATTGTGGGTTACTTTGCTGCTGCATATAATATTTATACTGAGATATATCCAAATTATTGAAATTTTTTATGTCCATTATAAAAAAAAGCTTTGCTATCTATATGGTACTAGACAGCAAAGCATTTAGTGTTATACAATATTAAGATAAAAAAGCTTTTAGAATCAAATACTTATCTTACTCGACCGTGACTGATTTTGCGAGATTACGTGGTTGATCGACATCCGTACCACGCATCACTGCTACATGATAAGACAGCAGTTGCACAGGTACGCTATAAACGATAGGGGCAAGCGTCTCGCAAACCTCGGGGACATAAACCACGTGCATTCTATCTTCTGCGACCATCTTGCTTTCTTCACTAGCAAATACAAACAGCTCACCGTGACGCGCATGTACCTCTTGCATGTTGGCTTTTAGCTTATCAAACATACTGTCTTTTGGCGCGAGCACCACGATTGGCATGTCTTTATCGACCAACGCCAATGGACCGTGCTTTAGCTCACCGGCGGCGTAGCCTTCTGCGTGAATATAAGAGATTTCTTTTAGCTTCAATGCGCCCTCTAAGGCGATGGGGAACTGTAAACCGCGACCTAAGAATAAGCAGCTTTTCTTATATTCAAAGTATTCGCTCATGACTTTGATAGGAGCATCGAGTTGTAAGCTGGCATGTAGTTGCCCGCGTAGCTCTTGTAATTTGCCCAGCAAGGTGGTTAATTTTTCACCTGTCATACGCGCTTGTACAACACCCACTTTTAATACCAGTAACATCAACGCGGCAAGCTGAGTGGTAAAGGCTTTGGTAGAAGCGACGCCAATCTCAGGGCCGGCAAGCGTTGGTAAAAAGATATCGGTTTCACGCACCAAAGATGAGGTCGGTACATTACATAAAGCCAAGCTGACGAGGCCTGCTGGCGTGTGCTTTTGAATATCACGAAGTGCCGATAAGGTATCCGCCGTTTCGCCCGATTGCGAGATGCAAATGACCAAGGTGTCATCGACGACCACTGGATTGCGGTAGCGGAATTCACTAGCAACCTCAACCGAACACGGCACACGGGTTAGGCTTTCAAACCAATATTTCGCGACCAAACCTGAATGATAGCTGGTGCCACAAGCGATGACTTGAACGTTCTTGATACCTTTTAACTGCGCTTCATGACGCTGTAAAAAGTCGTCGCGCAGCTTAGATGGCGCATCGAAATCTATTGCCATCTCAATCGTACGGGCGACCGCATCCGGCTGCTCGTAGATTTCTTTGAGCATATAATGCTTAAATTCACCTTTATCAGCATTATGCTGGGCGGCATCAATCTCATGTATCTGGCGTTTTACTTTTACGCCATCTGCATAAACTTCAATACTATTACGGGTTAATTTGGCGATATCGCCTTCTTCTAGATACATAAAGCGATTGGTCACGGGCAAAAGCGCCAATTGATCAGAAGCAATAAAGTTCTCACCGATACCTACACCGATGACCAAAGGCGAACCTAGACGCACGGTAATCAGCTCGTCTGGGCAATCGATATGCACAATGCCAAGGGCAAACGCGCCATGTAATAACGGAATAACTGCGCGTACTGCTTCTAGTAAATCAGGCGTATTTTTGTAGATATCATTGATTAAATGGGCGACGACTTCGGTATCAGTTTGCGAGGTAAACTCGTAGCCTTTAGCAATCAGCTCTTCTTTTAGCTCAGCATAGTTCTCAACGATACCATTATGGACCACGGCAATTTTACCAGATACGTGCGGATGAGCGTTGCGCTGCGCAGGTTCGCCATGCGTGGCCCAGCGCGTATGTGCAATACCGATATGACCATCGAAAAATTCAGGATTGACGGCGACGGCATCGACCAACGCTTGTACTTTGCCCACTTGGCGCTCACGGTGGAGCTCGCCATTACGGATAACAGTCAGACCAGCAGAGTCATAACCACGGTATTCTAGGCGTTTAAGGCCTTCAAGTAAGATATTGGCAATATTCCGCTCAGCAACTGCTCCAACGATTCCACACATAATTATTCCTTAAATTTTATGTTTTCATACCATGTGATTTTGAAAGTTGCCAACACATGGATAATCATTAATCTGTAAATATAAATAAGCAGCACCACAAATTATTGTCGTACTGCTTTAGTGGTTTTACCATCATTTTATCGAGTCAACTATGAGCGCCGCCTTTATTTTTTGGTTGGACGCTGAAAGTCATTTTTTTGGGTTTGGCGCGCACGGCCAAAGGCTAAGGCGCTATCATCGACGTCTTTGGTAATCACTGAGCCTGCCGCAACCGTAGCGGTATCACCAATGGTAACTGGCGCAACCAAGCTGGCATTAGAGCCAATAAACGCATTGTCTTCGATGATGGTTTGCGATTTATTGACGCCGTCGTAATTACAGGTAATCACGCCCGCACCGATATTGACATTTGTTCCAACCGTCGCATCACCCACATAACTTAAATGATTGACCTTGCTACCTTGACCGATAGTCGATTTTTTAATCTCGACAAAATTGCCTACTTTACTGTTATTAGACAAAATAGTATCAGGGCGCAAATGGGCGAAAGGTCCAATATCGACGCCGTTACCAATGTGCGCACTGTCAATCACGCAGTACGGCTTTAGGTGACAGGCATTGCCAATGTGCGCATTTTTAATCACACAGCCAGCTTCGATATAAACGTTGTCACCTAAGACACAATCACCCTCAAACACAACGCCCACATCGACGAATACATCTTGGCCTGCGCTCAAGCTACCACGAATATCGACGCGAGTAGGGTCTGCAAACTGCACGCCCGCTTCTTGCAAGTCAGCAACCAACTTACCTTGCCAGGTGCGCTCTAAGCTGGCAAGCTGTTGGCGGTTATTGACGCCTTCAATCTCAAAGCTATGTTCAGGCTCAATGGCGACAATATTAATCCCTTCAGCGACGGCCATTTTAACGATATCGGTTAGGTAGTATTCTTGCTGCGCATTGTCGTTAGACAGCTTTGGCAGATATTTATGCAATAATGCATTATCAACGCAGTAAATACCGCTATTAATCTCTTGGATTTTTTGTTCATCGGCGTTGGCATCTTTTTGCTCAACGATGGCTTCAATATTGCCGTCTTTATCACGTTTGATACGACCAAGACCAAATGGATTTTCTACCGTCAAGGTCAACATCGACATACCGTCAGTATTGGCAGATTTTAAAGCTGTTAACGTCTGGCAGCTGACCAATGGCACATCACCATATAAAATCAGACTTTGACCTTCTTTTGGTAATTCAGATAGGGTGACTTTTACTGCATGGCCTGTGCCTAATTGTTCAGTCTGTGCAACCCACGTAATCGGCAAATGCGCATATTGCTCATTAATGTCTGCTTGCACTTGCTCGCCGCCAAAACCATGGACGATGATGGTGTCATCAACGGTCAATTGATGACAAGTATCAAGCACATGACCGAGTAACGACTTGCCAGCCAGTGTCTGTAGCACTTTTGGCTTGGCTGATTGCATACGCGTGCCTTTACCAGCCGCGAGGATAATTACTGAAAGAGGAGCTGTCATAGTATTCCTAAAAAAGAGCCTACAAATGTAACAAAATATACTTCTGAATTATAACGCAAATTACGATTTAACCAAAACGCTATGTCGTGACATCTTTGTAAACTGATTATGACATTAGCTGTCTATAGATATAAATTAAACAGCAGGCGTTCAGAAAATCTAACCGTTAAATCGGTGAGCGATATAAAAGGCGATAAAGCAAAAGTATTTATGGTAAAAACGTTTATTTGAGGCTTAAAGGATAAGCTTAAGATTAAAAGGTAAAAGAGAAGATAAAGGTATAAATAATTACCCAAACGGCTGCTGCCATCACTCCCGCAATAATATCATCGAGCATAATACCGAGGCCGCCTGCGACTTTTTTATCTGCCCAACCAATCGGCGGCGGCTTAATAATGTCAAAAAAGCGAAATAGTATAAAGGCGATAATAATCGCTACGATAGTAGGTATTTGGATGATATTTTGCCAAAAGCTGCCGTTAGCGATACCCATATAAGACAACGGCAGTAGGGTAAGCCACATACCAGCCCACTCATCCCAAACAATGTGCGGATTATCGTGACCACCCATCAGCTCTGAGGTACGACCGCATATCGCATTACCAAGCAGACAAGCTAAAATAGTAATCATCAAAAACGGCACAAAACCTAGGCTTAATAATGGTATCGCAACGATTAAAGCACCAACCGTGCCCCAAGTGCCGGGTGCACGGCGCGGCAGACCACTACCTAGACCGATACCAAGCCAATAAACCAAACGATCAAGCGCACTGGCATTGGCGGGTAGAGGCGGGCAATCATTGGCTTGTCGGATATCAGGCTTAGATAGGTTGTGATCAATCATGGGTTAACCTGCAAAATGTTGGTAACCCGTCAGATTGGGCCAAGTAGGAAATGGGGCGGGATGCGTCGCTGTAACTGGCTGTCCTTGATAAAAAATCTCTGGTTGTACGTTTTTAGCAGTATCTGCCTTGTTTACGGCGATGACTTCACCGATACAGGTCACAGGCGTGTTGCTATTATTATTAATCGGTGGCTCGATATGGGCAGGCAAGGTAAAAGCCAGCTCATAATCATCGCCGCCCGCCAACTGACATAATGAGCGTTCAGATAGACCAACGCTTGATAATGCTTTACTGGTAGGCAGCTGCTCAAGGTGAATGCGCATACCAACGGCACTTTGCTCACAGATATGCCCAAGGTCTTGATACAGACCATCAGAGATATCTATCATCGAAGTTGCGCCAATTTTCGCCACTGCTGCTCCTAAGGCAATACGTGGCGTTGGCATATGCAGCCGATGGGCAAGCTCAATACCGATAGCAGTATTAGGATGCTGTAGCGCATAAGCGGCATCACCAAGCGTTCCCGAAACATAAATTTTATCGCCGACTTGCGCGCCTGAGCGGTAAACAGCTGGCGTGGCCGCAGCAAGCAAACCTTGCGCGCTGACACTAAGCACTAAGCTATCACTGCGCGTGGTATCACCGCCAATAAGCGTGACACCAAATAGCTGGCAGGCGTGAAATAAACCTTTGGCAAATTCAGTCAGCCATTGCTCATTCGCCAAATGCTCAGGTAAGGCCAAGGCCAATAGAATACTATGCGGCGTTGCGCCCATCGCAGCAATGTCTGAGACATTCACTGCGACCGCTTTATAGCCGATTTGAAAGGCTAATTCGTTTACGTCATTCCAATCAGCGCTAAAGTGCCGCCCTTGAACGAGGGTATCAATACAGCTAACCAAGTGTGCACCTGCAGGCAAGCTCATTACCGCCGCATCATCACCAATGCCTTTTTCGATATTGTGTGCTTCGGCAGTGCTGGACAATGACGGTGCAGCTTGTATTTGCGCAAATATACGCTCAATCAGCTCAAATTCGTTCATGGCTAGTCTTTATTGTTTTCATCAGGAGTAATAAGATTTGAATCATGTAAGCCTACGTCAGCTGCGTCACTATTTTCATCATTGCTAACACCATTAGTAGCCCCATTTTTTTCTAAAGAGTTTTCTTCTAAAGCGCTTTCTTCTGCAGATTTGTCATTAACGATATTATTTGGCGTTTCATTTTTTGCGGCGTCGTTTTTCTTATTGATCTTATAGTCCATAATATTTGCTAGAGCTTTACTCGCGCTATTGCGTTTAACACTGGCATTATTGGCACTGATACGCGGTTTGTTTGAGGCGGTAGACGTACTATCGACATCAGATTCAGCAGTGCTTTCGCTAGCTTCTTCAACAGCAGTAGATTGAGCTTCAGCCTGCTTAGTATTTGCTTGTATCGCCGCTTTTTGTGAGGTGCGTAGATTGGCTTTGCTGTCGGCTTCGACTTCAAGCGCGCGCATTTCAATTGCCATTTTATCAAGGACGGCATTAATCAATTTATGCGCGTCAGTAGCGCCGAAATGATTGTTTAGCTTCATCGCTTCATCAAGCACGACTTTGTAGGGAATTTCTAAGCGGTTTTGTAGCTCATACGCCCCAATCAATAAAATGGCATGTTCGACGGTATCGAGTTTGTCGATGTCACGATCAAGGTGCTGACTGATTAGCGCATCGAGAGCGTCAATCTGCTCTGGAATATCGCGCATCATTTCATGATAGTAGCCGATATGAACGGTATGCATGGCATTGGTCGCGCGCGTACGGGCAGCGATATCATGCGGCGCATTGTCCTTCCAGCCCAGCTTGCCATCGATATCAAAACGGCGATCGGTAACCAACCACTCATATAGGCCTTGCATCGCAAAGCGACGAGCCTTACGCACAGCAGTGTGGCTAGTCTTATAAGTCGTTTCACTCATATCAAAGGTTTGCTCACCCGCGCTGCTGCTCGCGATACGAGTAGCTTCAGCTTGTGCATCATTGGCTTGGGCAGTTTTTGCAGCGCTAATGGCGCGCTTGAGTTGGTCAGTCATAGGGGGTCAATACCTAAATTTTAAATAACTATTATTTTAAACAACTATCTTGGCGCAAATAACAAGCTTGGCAAAGACAGCAAGTTGTAAGAAATAGTATAAAAGTTGTTAAATAGTAGACGACTGGCAGGCTGTGACAGTCAGATATTAAAACGGTGCTTTATAGAACTGTTTATAGTGCTTTGTACTATCATATTGGCGCTGCGGTCTATATCAAAAGTGACATCAGTCGCAGCGCCAATTAAATAACGAATAAAGCTTTATAAAATGAAGATTTAATTATGCGTCATCATTATTATCATAGTCATCAGCAATGTCTAACTGTGATAGAACCGCTAGCATCTCAAGCACAACCATCGCTGCTTCTGAGCCTTTATTACCGGCTTTGGTACCAGAACGCTCAATCGCTTGCTCGATGCTGTCAGTGGTCAATACACCGTTGGCAACAGGGATATTATAATCAATTGCAACGCTGCTTAAACCTTTGGCAGATTCGCTAGCGACAAAGTCAAAATGCGGTGTGCTACCACGGATAATCGCGCCTAACGCAATGATAGCGTCAAAGCGATCAGACTCAGCGGCGCGCTGAGCAACGAGTGGCAACTCAAAAGCACCCGGCACGCGAATCACAGTAATGTTGCTACCCAATACGCCATGACGCAGTAGCGCATCGATTGCGCCATCTACCAATGATTCAACGACAAAACCGTTAAAACGACCGACGACGATACCAATGCGCGCATCTTCATTTTGATGTAAATTGCCATCGATATGGGTAATATCATTGCGCTGCTGTTGTAAATTTGACATAAGAAAATCCTTTGAGTAAGTAGCGTTTAAAACAAAATTTTTATGTAAAATCTCGATTGTTTTCAATAGTTAACTGACAAAAATAAATAAGTAGCGCTATGATACCATTTTTTGCACAGGCATTGATATTTTAGCAATCTTAAAGACGCATCTGTATGCCTTGTGCGGCCATATATGCTTTGGCCTCTTGCACGGTATATTCGCCAAAGTGAAAAATGCTGGCCGCAAGCACGGCATCGACGCCGCCTTCTAATACGCCTTCGGCCAAATGTTGCAAGTTACCAACGCCGCCCGAAGCAATAACTGGCACATTAACACGGCTGGTAATTTGCTGCATTAGAGCCAGATCATAGCCTTTTTTGGTGCCATCACCGTCCATCGAGGTGACCAGTAACTCGCCAGCGCCAAGCTCCGCCATTTTACTTGCCCAAGCAACCGCATCAATGCCCGTTGGTTTACGCCCACCGTGGGTGAAAATCTCCCAACGCGGCACAATAACACCATCAACCGTGATATCTTCGACGCGTTTGGCATCGATAGCCACGACGATACATTGATTACCAAATTTCTGTGCCGCCTCCCCAACGAACTCAGGGGTAAATACTGCCGCAGAGTTAATCGCTACTTTATCCGCGCCGGCATTGAGCAAATTACGTATATCAGCGATTTTACGCACACCGCCACCAACCGTTAACGGGACAAACACGGTTTCAGCCATACGCTCAACGGTATGATAAGTGGTATCACGCTCATCATTGGTTGCCGTAATGTCTAAAAAAGTAATCTCATCAGCGCCTTGCTCGTTATAGCGCTTAGCGACTTCAACAGGGTCGCCGGCGTCTTTGATATCGACAAATTGCACGCCTTTGACCACACGGCCATTATCCACATCTAAACAAGGAATGATACGCTTTGCTAACATAGGGTCTTTCACCTTATAATCAATTTATCCGTAAGCGCTAGTCTAGCAAAATCGCCGCCATATCAGGCAGCTTTTCGCAAGATTATTATGCTTTTTACCAAAGTTTGCCCATGCGCGGTACAATCACTGTCATTACCGTCGATATTTACCCTATTTACCTTCTTTTAATTGCCATAAGTGAGATGTCATGTCCGTCTATACCCAGTTAACCGATGACCAGTTTGCCGCTTTTTGCCAGCGTTTTGGCGTGTCATTTGCGCGTGCCATTCCGATTACCCAAGGTATCAAAAACTCTAACTGGTTTATTCAGACGACTGATGATGTAGATGGCGCGCACTCTTATGTATTTACTTTATTTGAAGAGCGTCCACCAGAAGACATCGAAAAAATGGCGGTTATCCTTAATCAACTGGATGGTAAATTGCCAGTCGCTGCGCCGTTAGCATTGCTTGATTTAGGCGTTGATAGCGCAGAAAAATGCTATGTCATCCATTATGCTAATAAAGCAATTACCCTCGTGCCTTGTCTGGCTGGCGCGCATCCACAGCAAACCACGCAAGCGATGTGTCACGAAATTGGCGCCGCTTTAGCCATGCTGCATGAGACCTTACAAGCACTGCAACCTGCGGAAGAATATGGCGTGCCTTTATACCCATGGGCGGAAGTGCGCGACCGTGAAATGCAGTTTATGCCGGGTGACGAAGCCAAATTGATGAGCGATATTTGGCGCGCTTACTCAGATTTGCCGCTTGCAACGTTGCCAAAAGGCTTATGTCATTTAGACATGTTCGCTGATAATACTTTATGGGACTTATCGTTAAATAATAGCCAAAAAGGCGCAGAGCGTTTAACGGGATTGCTAGACTTTACCGAAGTCAGCGTTGAGCATTATGTGATGGATATTGCGATTACCATTAATGATTTTTGTACCACCTGGGGCGATGCCGAGCAGGGCGAAACTGTCAATTTTGACCGCAGTAAAATGGCGGCATTTTTGCAAGGCTATGAGTCCAAACGTCAGCTTGGCGAAGATGAAAAACGCGCTTTACCAGTGATGCTCGCCAAGGCGGCGGTGATTTTTTGGCTATTACGTTTAAACGTTATCCACTATAACCGTACCGAAGGTCGGACTGGTGATAATATCATGGTTAAAAATCCTGACCTGATGAAACGCTTAGCTGCTTATCATTGGTCACATGTTGAAAAAGCGCAAAATACGGTCTTTGTATTGTTAGATAATGAATCGGCGATGCAAAAAAACACTCAGATAATCGGTATTTTTAGCAATATCACCCAAGCTGAGCAAGCACGTGATAAATTAAGTAATAGCAGTGATTTTGCAATCAAAGAATATACGCTCGACCAATTGGCATAGATTGTTATTATTCGACCATTCCTGTATCAAAACCATAAAGGCAAATCCCATGACCGATCAAGTTGATAACTGGCACAAACTGGCGCGCTACGATACCAATATGCAAGGCGAGCTGCATGCCAATCTGCTGCGTAATAACGGTATTACGGTGTCACTGCAACCGCTGAGTGCCATGCCCGGTATGAATTCTGGGATTGTGCTGTGGATACAAGATACGGATTTGGCGCATGCGCAGCGTATTTTGGCGAATATTGACACCGATGGCGCAACGCCTTATGAGATGTTTGATGAAGTATCAGAAGCTACTCTAAACCCTACTTTAAATTCTGCAAAAAAAAACAATGGCGGTGAAGTATAAATGTGTCAACTCTTAGGAATGAACTGTAATACCCCAACCGATATTGGTTTTAGCTTTGCAGGGTTTCGCCGTCGCGGCGGCATGACCGACAGTCATGAAGATGGCTTTGGTATTGCGTTTTTTGAGCGTAGTGAATGCGCCAATAATGATAAAACAGCCAACGCTTCGACTGGTTTGCGACTGTTTCATGACAATCATCCGAGCCATCTATCGCCCGTGGCTGATTTGGTGAATAATTATCCGATTAAAGCCATGAACGTCATCGCCCATATTCGTAAAGCGACCCAAGGACAGAATTGTTTGGCCAATACCCATCCTTTCGTCCGCGAAGTGTGGGGCGAGCAGTGGGTATTTGCCCATAACGGGCAGATGAATAGCGAATTTATTAAACGCTGTCAGCGCCTGCAAGACAATGGCAATGCCTCACATTGCCAGCCAGTCGGTAATACCGATTCTGAAATGGCATTTTGCTATTTGGTCAATCGCCTAAAAAGCAGCTTTAAAACCCGCCCCGATGATCAAACGCTGTTTAATTTTTTAACCACCCAATGTCGCTACCTTTCTGCCAACGGTTTGTTCAATTGCCTAATCTCAAACGGTCGGTGGCAGCTGGCTTATGCTGGTAGCTTATTGTTTTATCTCACGCGCAAAGCACCGTTTGGCGAAGCAAAATTAGCAGATGATGATTTGGCGATTAACTTTGGTGATGTGACTACCGACACCGATAAGGTTACGATTCTAGTTACTGTGCCATTGACTGAAAATGAAAAATGGCAACAGTTGGCGGTCAATGAATGCTTAATATTCCAAGATGGCGATGTCATTTATAAAGACAGTCCAAGTCAGCGTAAGTTTTTAACCGTTGAGGAAGGCATTGCGGTAGCACGCGCGGTTGGAGCGAGTGTTTAGGATTGGCAAGTATTTAACGTTGATTAAATATCAGTTAGATATAAGCGCCGCAACAGCGCTTAAATTTCTCACCCGAGCCACAAATACACGGCTGTTTTTGCGTGACAGTCATAGAAACAGTCGGGTCGAGGAAATACCAACGCGCATCGTTGTTCGCTTTGTCTGTTACTTTTACAAAGGCAGACAACTCATGATGCGCCTGTATGCTGTCATCTTTATTATCAGAGATATTAAAGTAAGCCTTAAACTCAACTTGCGCATGGCGTTTACCTAGCTTTGGCGTATGCGTAATGATTTCCAATCCTGCCCAGTCCGTCTCTTTTGCCCAATTCTCAATAGCCTGAATATCTAGTAAATTTTGCTGCGCAGGCAAAGTGGTTTTAACGATATATTCTGGTTTAACTAAGACAAAAGCGCTATAACGCGACCGCATTAGACGCTCAGCAGAGTCTGGCTTTACGCCGTCAATTTTATCAGCTTCGTTATTTAAAAGCCCGTCATGATAAGGCTGACAGCAATCTTGATAAAGTAGCGGTGCGCCAATAGCTTCTGAGACTGGATTGATTTGGCAAGGGCAGATTAGTAGGGAAATTGACATTATTTACTCGAGTTGTTGGTCATTTTTTTTAACAGTTTTATAAATTTCAATTGAGCCAGTTTTTTATCAATTCTGGCCATAGACCAAGTTTAAGCTTTGCCCAAGGCGCGGGGTCACGCAGCTGCTGCCAAAACTCAGCAAATGGCGGCGCAAAATATACCAAGAGCGCAAGGATGACGTACAGGAGCAGATACCACCATTTATCTTTATGCTGATAAAACTTCATCGCTGTACCCGATGAGCGCTTCATTTTCATATTGGACAAATTCACACTATATAGCTCATCCAATGCCAAATGTACCATGGCGCCGCCGAATAAAAACAAGCCATAAAACCAACTGACAGTTAGCGGTAAGGCTAAAATATCGTAGCTGACGTAGGTCATCCCAAGCCCCATTATCGCCATATAGGGCACCGAATGTATGACGCCACGATGTACGGTCATTTTGGTAAAAATAGAGAATACCACATAACGCATAAAACCGTAGCCCGCCAGCCATAAAGCTATCAGCGCCAGTAAACTCAGCTCACTGCGCCAATGCATGACCAGACCAAAGGCAAAAATAAACGAGGTAATATTAAACCCAAGCTTAATCGGCGTCGAGTTATCAGAATCCAAATCAGGCAGCAGCCCACCGATAGTGCCGAGTGCCACGCACATCAAAAACCCTGAATCATCAATCAAGCCTGCTTTATAAACCGCAAGACTCATCGTACCACTTGCCATGAATGCAACATTTAAGTGGGTGTTAAAATTTGCCATAAAAACTCATCAATAAATAGCGCGCGAAATCTGTATTTCGAGCGGCTTGTCTAGCCGTAAAAAAGCGCTCCATGATACCATAGCCACGCCAGTCGTCTAATAGAGATAGTCAATATGACCGCCACCGATTTACCTACTAAGCCTTATCGAAATACTACTTCTGATGCATCTATTAATAAACCATCTGCATGCGCCAGCACGCTTGATGACAGCTTTGCTGCCATTGACTGGCAAGCGCCATGGCTGTGTCATTTACATCAATTGGCCTACCTAAGCAAAAGCATTACCCAACTCAGTGTGTTACAGACTGACACCGCGAATGTCGATAAAGTTGAAAATACACCTGATATTATTGCAAAGGTATTGAATACCGCATTACAGCAACAGGCAGAAAACCTAAAACAACCATTACCGCAAACCAAACCTGCGCTAAGCAATCAAGCCGAAACCTTACAATTCGTCTCGCAGAAGGCGCTACCAGAAGGCGAAGCGTACGAGCGTTTTATCGGCACCACCGGCAATATCCCGACCCGTGATAATTTGCATGATTTATTTAACGGTAGTATTTGGCTCACCTTTCCCAAAACCAAAGCCCTGCTGAATTATTATCATATGCTTGAGATTAAGGAGCAAGGTATTGGCGCCAGTCGCGGCCGTGTCCGCGATACCATTACCGTTTTTGATGAAAATGGCGCGATATTGGTCACCGCTGAGTCTAGTATCGGTAAGGCATTGGTTGATTTTGATTGGCAGGAAAGTTTGGTTGCACCGCGTGACAAATGGGACGAACCAAAGCAACTTAATAAACAAGCTCAAGCAGCAGTTTATATTTTTGGTCATGCACTGTTAGAGAAGCTACTGTACCCACGCAAGGCATTGTGCGCCCATAGTATCGTAATTTCTGTCACACAAGATTTTTTTACCTTGTCGCTATCTGAGCGTATCAATCATTTGGATCAAAAAGTGGCCGATTATATGGACGCGTTATTATCAGGGCCAGATGTGTCCCCGCGCAAACTGTCGCCATTGCCAATTTTGGGTGTGCCACACTATTGGGCAGAAAATGCCAATTCGAGCTTTTATGATGATAGTCACGTCTTTCGGAGCGGTCGTCGTAGTCAAGGTTAAAAGATACGGGCACACCTTGTCCGGTAAACGTTGAATTTTAACTGCTAAAGCATTGTCGTGGTTACGATTGTGCCACGATTCAACACCATCTAGTCGTTAACAAAGCGCTCCTTATTTGTTATGGTAAAAGGACGTTACTGTTAAACGCTAAACAGATGCATATATCTTTTGTTAATGGCGATTTTGTTCACCTCACCGTTATCAATAAACATTTATTAAAAAAAGCACCGTTAACTATTGTACTTAGCACTTGTTAAAAACGAGCGCTTATTAAAAAATAGGTGTCGCCATTCGATTTAAGCACATTCATTTAAATTAAGAAGAAATAAGCCACCAGTTATCAGCATAAATTGCCATGCATTTACAGTCGTATGAATGGCATAAGGATTTATGCTTAGGATCTATAACAACGATAAGGAAGCTACCATGAGTGATATTTTTAATGTAAAAGACACGATTGAAGTCGCTGGCAAGGAGCACGCTTATTATAGCTTGCCCAAGCTGACTGACACTTACGAGAACATCAGCAAACTGCCATTTTGCATGAAAATCGTCTTAGAAAACCTACTGCGTAATGAAGATGACGGTCAATCTGTCGGCAAAAACCATATCGAAGCCGTTGCCAATTGGGACGCTGGGGCAGAAGCGTCAAAAGAAATTGCCTTTATGCCAGCGCGTGTGGTCTTGCAAGATTTCACTGGTGTACCATCAGTGGTTGATTTGGCAGCGATGCGTGATGCGGTCGTTGAGCTTGGCGGTCGTGCTGAGCAGATTAATCCCTTTATTCCAAGTGAGTTGGTGGTTGACCACTCTGTACAGGTCGACGCTTATGGCCGCGAAGATGCGCTAGATTTAAACGAAAAGATTGAGTTTAAGCGTAATAACGAGCGTTATGAGTTTTTACATTGGGGCAAGAACGCCTTTAAAAACTTTGTCGTTGTGCCACCAGCAACCGGTATTGTGCATCAGGTTAACTTAGAATATTTAGCGCGTGTAGTAATGGCTGCTGAAGTAGACGGAGAGCTGACCGCGTATCCAGATACGGTATTTGGTACAGACAGTCACACCACCATGATTAATGGTATTGGCGTACTCGGTTGGGGTGTTGGTGGTATCGAAGCGGAAGCGGCGATGCTTGGTCAGCCATCCTCAATGCTCATTCCACAAGTGGTGGGTTTTGAGCTCAAAGGCAAATTGACCGAAGGCGTGACCGCAACGGATTTGGTACTACGCGTGGTTGAGATGTTACGTGCTCACGGTGTGGTTGGTAAATTTGTCGAATTTTATGGCGAAGGTTTACACAGTATGCCACTCGCTGACCGTGCAACCATTGCCAACATGTCACCGGAATACGGCGCAACCTGTGGTATTTTCCCGATTGACCAAATGGCGATTGATTATCTGCGTCTGTCAGGTCGTGAAGAAAGCCAGATTGAGCTGGTTGAAAAATATGCCAAGGCGCAAGGTTTATGGCATGATGCCGATACGCCGGCTGCGACGTATTCAAGTAAGCTTGAGCTGGACTTATCATCGGTGAAACCAGCCCTTGCCGGTCCGAACTTGCCGCAGCAGCGTATCAATTTGTCTGATATGCATGAGAAGTTTGGCGAAACGCTAGAGAAAATGACCAAAGACCGTAAGTCAGAAATCGATGGTAAAGTGCGCTTTGACCAAGAAGGTGCGCAACAAGAGCAAGCCGATAGACTGTATGCCAAGCCTAATGTCTTCTCTGACGTTAATATCGATGATAAGAGTCACAAACTGCGTGATGGTTCGGTGGTTATCGCCGCGATTACCTCTTGTACCAACACCTCAAACCCGGCGGTGATGATTGGCGCTGGTTTGGTGGCGAAAAAAGCCGCTGCCAAAGGTTTAAAAGCCAAGCCTTGGGTAAAAACCTCATTGGCACCAGGCTCAAAAGTCGTTACCGATTATCTTGAAAAAACCAAGCTAATGGATGAGCTAGAGAAAACAGGCTTCTATTTGGTTGGTTATGGTTGTACCACCTGTATCGGTAACTCAGGTCCGCTCTTAGAGTCGATTGAACAAGGTATCAAAGAAAACGACTTGGTTGCCGCTGCGGTGTTATCGGGTAACCGTAACTTTGAAGGGCGTATTCACTCGCACGTCAAGGCCAGTTACTTGGCGTCGCCACCGCTGGTGGTTGCTTATGCGCTGGCAGGGACGGTTGATATTGACTTGACCACCCATCCGCTAGGACAAGACCAAGACGGTAACGATGTCTACCTAAAGGATATTTGGCCAACGTCCGATGAAATTAATGAACTGATTGCCAATAATATCGACGCCGATATGTTCCGTAAAAACTACGGCGAAGTGTTTGACGGCAGTGCTGCATGGAACGCCATTAGCTCAGCCGATAGTCAGCTGTATCCATGGAGCGAAAAGTCTACTTATATCAAAAATCCACCGTTCTTTGATGGCATGACCATGGAGCCAGAAGGTATCCCTGATATCGAAGGCGCGCGTATCTTGGGTCTATTTGGCGATTCAATAACCACTGACCATATCTCGCCAGCTGGTAATATCGATGCTAATTCTCCTGCGGGTAAGTACTTGCAAGAGCGTGGTGTGATGCCAGCCGACTTTAATAGTTATGGCTCACGCCGTGGTAACGATGCGGTCATGACCCGCGGTACTTTTGCCAATATCCGTATCAAAAACCAGATGATGGGCGGTAAAGAAGGCGGCTACACTTACTACTTTAAAGGCGACAACGCCACGCTTCAAGACGGCGAAGAAATGGCCATCTATGACGCGGCGATGAAGTATAAAGAAGATAAACGTCCACTTGTGGTACTTGGCGGTGCAGAGTATGGTTCTGGTTCTAGCCGTGACTGGGCCGCGAAGGGTACGATTTTGCTCGGCGTAAAAGCGGTATTGACCAGCTCGTTTGAGCGTATTCACCGCTCAAACTTAGTCGGTATGGGCGTATTGCCATTAACCTTTAAAGATGATGAAAACGCCGATACTTATCACCTAGACGGTTCTGAAGTGCTAAGTATCACAGGCCTTAATAATGGCGAAAGTAAAACCGCAACAGTGACGGCGACCCGTGCTGATGGTTCAACTGAAACCTTTGAGGTAAACGTCATGCTACAGACGCCAAAAGAGCGCGAATACGTGCGTCATGGCGGCGTATTGCACTATGTACTACGTCAATTGGCAGCTGAGAGTAAAAACGCTGCGTAATATTTAATTAAAGTGAGAATAAGAAAAGCCCGGTCGAGATGACTGGGCTTTTTTATGTGCAATACTTTTTAATTCGTCAATTTTACCTTTAACCCCTCTCAGTCAACAGCCTAATTCCCAAGCCAATAAACACCACACCACTAATTTTATTTAAAATAGATTCGATAGTTGGATTCTCTCGCAGCTTTTCACTGAATTTTGACGCCAATAATGCCAAACATAAACACCATATAAAACCAGTCGCCGCAAAGGTCAATCCTAAAATGATGAACGACACCATGCTATTGGCATAATTAGGATTGATAAATTGCGGGAAGAACGCCAAAAAGAATAGTGCGACTTTTGGATTAAAGGTATTGGTAAGCACGCCCTGTTTATAGATTTGTCCATAATCTAAAAAACTAGTACGAGTAGGATGATCATGGCTGGATAAATTATTGGCCATTAAAGCATCTGGTTTTGTTAGCAGCATCTTTAGGCCTAAATAGCATAGGTAGCTGGCACCAATATATTTAACGACCATAAATGCAGTAGGGGAGTTGGCTAATAAGACGGATAAGCCCAGCGCCGCCAATAACGTATGCACTAAAATTCCTGAGATAATACCAAGCACGGAATAAAACCCCGCCGTTTGCCCCTGTGAAATACTGCGGGTGACGATATACATGCTATCGCTGCCAGGGGTCAGGTTTAACAAGATGGCTGCCATGACAAACCCTAGGTAATTCTCAATACCGAACATCGCCAACGTGCCTTTTAGATAATAGGAGAGGCTCTTAGTATAGGTTTGTGCGCGGCGAAATGTCTAGTTTTTCAAGTTCTATTCTTTCAGACTTAAAGTGCTATTAATAAAAAATGGTATCAATAAAAGGTGTTGCCAATAAAAAACGCTAGGCGAAAAAAAGCCCAATCACGATATAGTGTGACTGGGCTTTTTGACAAAGTTTAATAAGTAGATTGTTCCTTACTTATTTTAGTTTATTTGGCCTTTTAGCGAACGTTATCACCAAGAGTAACGATAGGCTTGTCTAAACGATGGTTGGCTGCTGCACTTCTTGCGCCCATAATAGCAGCGATAAAAGTTAAGATAGTGCTGATTAACCAAAATAGACCACTATATAAAGCTGCTTTACGAGCAACCTCTTCCGCTTGTTGTAATTTTTGTTCAGCGGCTGCTTTTGCTTCAGCGATATTTTGCTCAGTTTTTATTTTATATTCGTTAAATGACTGCTGAACCTCGGTACGAACTTCGATAGCTTGCGCTTCTGTTAGACCTTCTTGTTGCAAACGGGTGATGAGCTCAGGACCTTTTAAGGTCTGCTCGATTGCTGCCATACGCTGTTTTGCATAGTCATCAATATTGCGCCACGTGTCGATATCGGTAAAGTCCATATTGGCTACTTGTGTCTTAGTACCATTGACCAAATCTTTAACCACACGACTGGTTGCTGCGACTTGCTGTTCGCTTAAGTTTTGCGTATTTTTTGCTACCATTGCTTGGATATCTTCTTCACTGATATCTCCTGAAACGCGCTGATAAATCTCCTGCGCTTTTTGCTGTACGCCGTCGTTTTGTGCGGCTTGACCAGCAGCGGCTGCACCGACGGTCGCTGTTGTGGCAGCCGTTTTAGCGACCGTACCCACGGTAGAACCTACCGCATTACCAGCTGTGGTTAAAATCCCAGTTGCGCTACTTAATGTAAAAAAAGTAGTAAACAGTACAATCAAAGCGGCGGTTAGCATACCCGTTAAGGTAGCATCTCTTGGATCTACATCGGTACCATCACCAAATAAGGCTTCTGGCGCTGAGAATTTAATTGCAAAGTGACCTGCTACAAAAGCACTGACCAAAGCGGTAATAACCGCATATATACCGCCCGCGATACTGGTACCTTTTAAATCAAACGGTAAAAATGAGCTTAGCACTAAAGCCAAGGCAACCATTGCCATCACGATAATCACTCCCATGACCAAACCGGCAAGTACGCCGCGCCAGGAGGGGCGTCTTTGAGGAGTATAAGTAGTTAACATAACCATTCCTTTTTTAAAATTTCCTAATTTTGTATGGATATTTATAGTTTTCACTCTATGCTTAGAGCAGTTGTACACGTACTGAAGTTCACAACCATTGATTGATATTTATCGTTTATTGTTTTTTGCCATCAATTAAAGGTTGTGAACATAATATAAGCATAAGGAATAGAAAGACTTATTAATAATACTGTTAAGTAGAAAAGCATGAGGAATGTGTATTAGAATGTTAAAATAAGTGACAAAATCAACGAAATGTAAGTGGAAGTAAGAAAGAATTAATCAATTAATATTTGTCTCGTAATGATTTTTTAAAATAGGCGACAAAAAATACAGACAAAAAAAGCCCAGTCACCATATGATGACTGGGCTTTTTTATTGTGCGCTTATTAGTCTAACCTGAATGCTTAGAAGATGCTAAGCAAAAGTGCTGATAAGTGACGCCGAATAGTGGCGTCCCCAGGGGGATTCGAACCCCCGTTACCGCCGTGAAAGGGCGGTGTCCTAGGCCTCTAGACGATGGGGACGCATAGAGTGTCATAACCACTATTTTACAATAGCATTACAACGGTACTTCACAATATCAGAGTGCTTATCTATTAATAGAGCAAGCCTTGCCTAGGTGCTGATATCGTCCTACTAGCGAGTATTTATCAAAGTTTCAGTAAACTGAACGTTGCGATAAATAGTATGGTGGAGCTAAACGGAGTCGAACCGTTGACCCCTTGCATGCCATGCAAGTGCTCTACCAACTGAGCTATAGCCCCTCGCTAAGAGTGTGCGTATTTTAGGTAAGACCAGCAGTCTTGTCAACCGCTATTTTAAAAATAATGCATAAATTTGCAAAAAAAGTTAGTAAAAGTATTTAAATGGCTAATTATGGGCATTTAAGTACGGAGATTGACGTAAAAAAGGGTCAGTATTAGCCTGACCCTTTTTTATTAATTATCCATTCTACTCTTAATTAAACAGTACAAGGTTATTTAGCAGCCAAACTATTCAGCCGCCAAGAAGTCTGGCAACTCTGCCGCTTGTTTCTCAAGTTTTTTCAGTTTCTTTTTACCTAGACCGCCCAGTACATCAACCGCATGGCGTAAACGGGTCAGGGTCATATCAGCGCCGATAATCGCCATCGAGTTCATGACGGGCGTCGATGAGGTGCTACCAGCGATAGCGATAAAGAACGGCGCCATAAAATCACGCATCTTAATATCAAGATGCGCGGCAAGACCTTTTAGGGTGGCATAGATGTTTTCTTCCGTCCACGTCGGCAAGGTTTCTAGCTGCCAAAGCGCCAGTTGTAGCATCTCGGTAATTTGCTCAGGCGTCAGCGATTTATGGGTAAAGCTTTCAGCGGTGATAGCAGGCAGGTTTTGAAAATAAAAGCCGCCCCAGTTAACCGCATCAGACAGCAGTTCAATACGTGGTTGAATTGCGGCGGCAATCGCGGTTAGTTTATCGCTGTTGCTTGCCCAGTCGAGGATTTTGTTTTTAAGCTCTTCAGGGGTAAGCGCACGTAGCCATTCCGCATTTAGCCAGTTGAGTTTTTCGATATCGAAAATAGGACCGCCAAGCGACACACGCTGAATGTCAAAGCTGGCAATCATTTCCTCTAAGGTGAATTTCTCAGCTTCGTCAGGCATTGAGTAGCCCATACGACCAAGGTAGTTGAGCAGCGCTTCTGGTAACACGCCGGCATCACGATAGTAAGTGATAGAGGTTGGGTTTTTACGTTTTGACAGTTTTGATTTATCTGGATTACGTAGCAGTGGCATATGGCAAAGAACGGGCATCTCCCAACCAAAATACTCATAAAGCAGCTGATGCTTGGGTGCAGAGTTGAGCCACTCTTCACCGCGCATAACATGACTGATTTCCATCAAATGGTCGTCGACGACGTTGGCTAAATGATAGGTTGGCATGCCATCAGTTTTTAGCAGCACCTGCATATCGACTTGCGTCCAAGGAATCTCAACCGTACCGCGTAGCATGTCATGTATCTGGCAGACGCCTTCGGTTGGCACGCGCATACGAATAACGTGCGGTTTGCCTTCAGCGACCAATTGCGCGGTTTTCTCAGGAGCAAGGTGTGCGCAGCGACCGTCATAGCGCGGCGTTTCGCCATTGGCCATTTGCTCAGCGCGCATAGCATCAAGCTCTTCAGGGGTACAAAAACATCGAAACGCATGATCGCTTGCTATCAGCTGCTCGGCATGTTTTTTATAAATATCGCTACGCTCGCTTTGACGATACGGTGCGTGTGGCCCGCCGATATCTGGTCCTTCCGCCCAGTCAAGACCGACCCAACGCAGCGCATCCAAAATCATTTGTTCAGATTGCTCGGTTGAGCGCGTTTGATCGGTGTCCTCAATACGCAAAATAAACTCGCCGCCATGGGCTTTGGCAAAGGCTAAATTAAATAGGGCGATATAAGCGGTGCCGACATGCGGAAAACCAGTTGGAGATGGCGCAATACGCGTACGAATAGGGCGCTTGCTATCAAGGTTGGCTTGGGATGATGTTTGGGTCATAAAAATCTCAGAATATGCTGGTGAATGAATAAAATGGCGAGAAAAGTTAAAGCTCAAGGCGAATAGGGAAATTGAGTCAAAATACGGGTGAAACAGTCGCCGTCCCGGTAGAAAAATAGCGTAAAATATAGCCCTAGTATAACAGAGAGCTGAGATATTTTTAACGAAAAGCCTCTCTAGCGCTTGACTCGCCGTATATCCTTGCGATAATAATGCTAGGTGAGTCATAACTTGTTTATTTTCATCTGATTTTTTACTATTACTGGCCAAAAAGGTCATCATCTACTGAGTCGTTTGTGTCCATATCGAATCCAAAGTCAAAAAACACGTTAAATTCTAAAGAAAACCCTTCTTCAGTCATTGATAGTTCTGAGTCAGAGGTCAATTCGTCTATTGTTGAGAATGATTCTGCTCATCAGTTTTCTCAAAAGCCCGTCATAGAGCAAGCAGGTGCTGATGAATTAAGTTTTGTCCATGACGCCGTGCTACTACAAGAAACGGTGGCGGCGGTATTGGGTGTCAAATCGCTGCCCAAACAAACAGATGACAGCCGTCAAAACAGCTTACAAAAAAGTGGTATTTATGTTGATGCAACTTTTGGGCGCGGTGGGCATAGCCGCCTGCTATTAAGCCAGCTTGCCGATGATGCAACCTTAATTGTGTTTGATAAAGACCCGACGGCGATTAGCGTTGCGCAAGAATTGGCAAAATCTGATAGCCGCGTCAAAGTGGTGCATGATAGCTTTGCAACCTTGACCGATAGTTTAGCTAGTATGGGAATCACAAAAGTGGACGGTCTGATGGCGGATTTGGGTATTTCCTCGCCGCAAATCGATGACGGTAGCCGCGGTTTTAGTTTTATGCGCGATGGCGCGGTCGATATGCGCATGGATACCAGTCGCGGACAGTCGGTTGCCGAGTGGCTCGAGACAGTCGATGATGAAACCTTGGCCGATGTGCTTTATGAGTTTGGCGAAGAGCGTCACAGCCGCCGTATTGCCCGTGCGATTAAGCAGATGGACAGTTATGAGTCGACGCTTGCGCTGGCAGAAGTGATCAAAGCGGCGCATCCAAATTGGCAGCGCGGTAAGCACCCTGCAACGCAAAGTTTTCAGGCCATGCGCATTTTTATCAATAATGAGCTTGGCGATGTAGATGACTTTTTAGAACAAAGCATTCCGATTTTAAAGTCGGGCGGTCAGCTGGCAGTGATTAGTTTTCACTCGTTAGAAGATCGCCGTATCAAGCAGTTCTTGCAGCGCCATAGCAAAGGTCAGTATCCAGAAGATGAAAACTTGCCGATGCCGCCCAAGCGTCCGCGTTATTTTAGTAAACCAAAACGCGTCGGTCCTAGTAAAGCAGAAATCAGTCAAAACCCGCGCGCGCGTAGTGCGTGGCTGCGCATGGCGACTCGTAGCGATACGGATTATAAAGCAGATGATAATTCTTAAGCTAAGTCTTAAAACTTGCTATTCAGTTATGTGGGTAAAATATAACTGAATGTTTTAATGATTACGCGGCTGTTAAAAAGCTGTAAACATTCTCTGCTAGGCTCAGCAGTTACTTTTTGCTTGGTTATGTGTTTATTGATAGTTATTTTTATTGATGGTGCTGATGGCTCATGAGGGTGTGTTCACTCGCAAATCTTAGCGCTTTTTTTATTTTGAAGTTCACTTTTTTGAGATCGTCATGACAATATCTGACAAACCTGTAAACCGCCGCGCCGCAATGCCTCCTAATACTGATGTTGGCGAATTATTCGTGCGCCGATTTAACGTGGTCAGTATATACGTGGTCATATTAGTGTTACTGGCGGCGGCTATTATATGGAGCGGCATCAAGACGGCAGAGGGCGTGCAGCAATATCATCAGGATTATAAAACCTTGCAAGATATGAAAAAACAAGAGCGCAAGCTACAAGTTGAGCACCAACGTCTATTGATTGAACAGCAAACCTTTAGTGCAACCCCGCAAATTGCCAGTCGCGCCGTTGCTGAATTGGGTATGTTTTCGCCAACCCTTAAAGACAAGCTGATTATTCAGCCGGGTGCGGCAGTTGCCGTCGCGCCAGTGCTCGAGGACGATGGCACAGATGCTGCCGCTGCCAATGAAACAGATTTTTTTGAGGCGGATGCTAACGCTGCGGAGGCAGGACGATGACTGACAAAAAGCCCACTGCCAAAAACGATAAAGCGGCCAAAAATAACAGCAAAAAACCCGCCAGCGGCAAAGTCACTAAGCCGCTACGCCGTGCCAGTGTTGCCAAATCTGGACAAACAGGCGGCAAAGCTGACAATAAAGCGGCCGATAACCGCAAAGCTAAGCTATTTAGTCGCCTAAAAAAGAACGAAGAGCAGGGCGCTTATACCAGTGTAAAAACCCAAAAAAGCAAAAGAGCCTTTTTGGGTAAAGCCTCCGGGGCATCGTCACGCGGCGGTGTTGAACAGGATAAAAACCGCTTTCGTACCATTTGGGCAATATCGTTAGTCATTTTAGGCTTATTAATTGGCCGTGCTTATTATTTACAAGTCGCCAATGCGCAGTTTTATCAAGATAAAGGCAATGAGCTGATTACCAGCGTGCGTACGCAAAAATCCTATCGCGGCATGATTACCGATCGTAATGATTTGCCTTTAGCCGTCAGTGCGCCGCTTGCGACCGTGTCGTTTAGCCCGCATGATTATGCGCGCGAATATTACGAGCTGAAACGTATTATCTTGACCAATCCTGAAAGTCCTCAGCTTGTCGCGCGTATGCAAAAGCGTTTAGATAATATGGATTTAACCACGCTTGCAGCAGCGGCCAATATCTCAGTTACTGAGCTGAAAAAAGTCACGGCTATCGATGACAGTATTGACGTCACCGATGAAGAAGCGGTGAAAGCGGCGCTGCCATCGGGTGCAGGCTCGCATTATCTGCCACTCCTTAACAAAGTCACGCCTGAGATTGCCCAAAGTGTCAGCTCGCTTGATTTCCCAGGTGTCTATGAGAAAAACTTCTTTCAGCGCTATTATCCGCAGCCGCAACCAAACTCGCAGTTGTTAGGGTTCATGGGGCAAAACGCCAATGACCCTGAAGGCGGTTATGAAGGCCGTGCTGGTATTGAGCGTCAGTATGAAACGGCGCTGGCGGGTGAAGATGGTAAGGTTTTGGTACTAAAAGACGCCAAGCAAAATAGCTTAAAAGAAATCAAGCAAGTCGAGCCAGAAGTACCGGGTAAAGATGTCGCCTTAACGATTGATTCGCGCTTACAGTACTTGCTTTATAAAGAGTTAGAAAAAGCCGGTCGCCTGCAAAAAGCGCGCTGGTCGACCGGTATGATTGTTGATGTGCAAACGGGCGAAGTGCTAGCGCTATCGACGTGGCCATCCTTTAACTCTAATAATCTGAACGAGATGACGGGCGAAAACCAGCGTAACCGTGCGCTGCTCGACGTCTTTGAGCCGGGTTCGGTTATGAAGCCATTTACCGTGGCGACCGCATTGGATTCCGGTAAATATACCACCACGTCTTTGATTGATACCAATCCGGGCTCTATTCGCGTGCGTGGTTATACCATTCGTGACCACAATAATTTGGGACGCATTACGCTTGCGACATTACTACAAAAATCTAGTAACGTCGCCTCAACCAAGATTGCGTTATCCTTGCCGCCTGATGCCATTACCAATATGCAAAGACAGTTTGGCTTTGGGGCAAAAACTCCGCTGCAATTCCCAGGGGAAGGTAGTGGCCTTGTGGTCACGCCAAAAGAAAAAGAAACGTCAAGACGGGCAACGGTCAGTTATGGTTATGGCCTACAAGTCACCTTAGCGCAGGTCGCGCAGGCGTATTCGGCGCTTGCCGCTGGTGGGGTGATGCACCCACTAACCTTAATTAAAGACGACAAAAAACAGCCCAGCAAACGTATCATGGCGCACGAACAAGCCATGTCTATCGTACAGATGCTAGAAAGTGTCACCGAGCCGGGCGGTACCGCCAAAGCCGCGGCTATTGATGGCTATCGTGTGGCCGGTAAAACAGGTACCTCACGCCGTATCAACCCAAAAGGCGGCTACTATAGCGACCAGTACCGTAACGTCTTTGCCGGTATGGCGCCCGCGTCCAATCCTAAGCTGGTCGGGGTGATGCTTATCGAAGACCCACGCGGTCAGATTTATGCTGGCTTAACGGTAGCGCCTGTCTTTCATAATGTTATGAAAGAGGCGCTGCGTTTATATAATGTGCCGTTAGATAAGCCATTAAAAACCGAAGAGCCGTAGCTAAAAAGTAAGTTCCATGGTTAAGTTTTATGACTAATTTCCATGACCAAGTTTCATGACTAAGCTCCATGTTTCAGCTGTTAACTATTTGATGCGTTTTAACCGTTTAGGATTTGCCAATGTCTCTGTCTACCTCGCCAAAAAGCAATACCGCAGTCACCTTACAACAGCTGATTGAAACCAGTGGCAACGATAGAGATAGGCAAAGCCATAGCTTAACGCAAGCATTAACAACGCTGGTAAGCGCATCTAGCAGTCAACTACCGAAAGCAAAAACTTCGATTGCTCATATTCCTTTTGAGCAGTTCCGTCTAGACAGCCGTCAATTGGCAGCAAACGATGTCTTTGTGTTATTAAAAAGTCAGACACCAAATTGCCAAAAAAGTCGCGACTACTTATGTCAAGCCGCTGAGCAGGCGGCGTTTATCCTGTCGGAAATTGACCCAATCGCTTTGCTGTCTACCGCTAATGTGCCGCCACACGCCAATATTACCTTCACAAACGATAGTGATCGCTCTAAAGCGCAGCAGCAATTAGCAGCACTGCCTTGTCCAGTAGTATACGTACCCAATATTCGTGATTTTTTAGGTGACTTGATTCAAGCGCGCTTACAGCATCAGAAGCCTGTGACCTTACCGACGGTCGTTGCGGTGACTGGTACCAATGGCAAAACCACCATCAGCCAATTGGTGGCGCAGTTGACGCAGCTGACGGGTATGAGTAGTGCCGTAATGGGCACGGCAGGTAACGGTAGGCTTGGCGCGTTGGTGCAAGCCAGCCATACCACCGGCGATGCCTTAGCGGTGCAGCAGTTTTTATATCAAATGGGTTTGGAGAAGGCGCAATTATTGGCCTTAGAAGCGAGCTCACACGGTCTCGATCAGCAGCGTTTACAAGGTATGCCAGTGTCGGTGGCGATTTATACCAATTTGAGCCGTGATCACCTCGATTATCATGCGGATATGGCAGAATATGCGGCGGCAAAAGCCAAGCTGTTTGATAAAGCGCATTTCCCCGAGTTAACCCACGCCATTATCAATATCGATGACGAGCATGCCCAGATTATGCTTGATAGGGCGCATGTCAGTGGTTTGACCGTTTGGAGCTATAGTTTAGACCCAGCAAAATCTGCGACCTTTGTTGCCGCTGATATCAAGCCAAGCTTGCAAGGGGTTGAGATTGCACTGCGTACGGATTTTGGGCCTGAAAAAACTAATATTATAAAACTCGTTAGCCCATTATTGGGGCGTTTTAATGTGGCCAATTTACTTGCCGCTATCGCCGCTGCTGTGGCTTTAGGAATTAGCCTTGAGCGTATTGCTAATGTTATCCCGCAGCTACAAGGGGCGGTAGGGCGCATGCAGCGTGTGCCTTCCAATGATGGCTGTTTTATCGTCGATTATGCCCATACGCCTGATGCTTTAAGTCAGGTGTTAGCCAGTTTAAAAACTCATTGTAAAGGTCAGCTGTGGGCAGTATTTGGTTGCGGCGGTGATCGCGATGCGGGCAAGCGCCCATTGATGGCGCAAGCGGGATTGGCGGGCGCTGATAAAGTGGTATTGACGGCGGACAATCCGCGTACCGAAGACCCAAATTTAATCTTGCAAGATATGCAAGCGGGCATGACCAGCGAGCAGTATCAGCGTACCCATATCGAGCCTGCGCGCCAAACTGCCATCGAATATGCGGTCAAGCAAGCAGCGCCTGCTGATATTGTCGTTATCGCGGGCAAAGGTCATGAAACTTATCAAGAGATTAACCACGTGCGTTATGATTTTGACGACAGCGTTATTTTGCAACATGCCCTTAAGCAAGCCGGACGTTTATAGTATTTATAGCGAAGTAATAGCGCCTGCCATTCATTTTTTGTACGTTTTAAAAAACGTACGCTGAAAAATATCAAAGATAAGTAGTAATCATATATAAGGTAATCATTATGACAGCCGACAACGATAACAGCATTCAGTCGCAAGGGCTGTATGTTTGGCAAGCAGACAATCTGCTTGCGGCAACCAAAGTAGTGGGTGGCCATTGGCAATTTGGGGCAGTACCTATAGAGCCAAACAATAACGCAAACAAACCCATTAGCAGTACACGTATCGCTACCGATACGCGTACTATAAAAACCGGTGATATCTTTTTAGCCTTAACGGGTGATAATTTTGACGGACATGATTATCTGGATATTGCTATAGAAAAAGGTGCGGTTGCGGCTATCGTTTCGCGTCCGGTTGCTGCTGATATTGCGCAATTGGTTGTCAGTGATACGCGTTTGGCGCTCGGTCAATTGGCGGCCTATCGACGGCAGCAGCACAAAGATTTGACCGTCATTGCCATTACAGGCTCGAGCGGCAAAACCACCTGTAAAGAGATGCTCGGTAGTATCTTTGGCAGATTGGCGCCGACACTGATTACCCGTGGCAACCTCAATAATGATTTGGGCGTGCCGATGATGCTACTCGAATTATCTGATCATCATCGCTATGCTATTTTGGAGCTAGGCGCCAACCATATCGGTGAGATTGCTTATACCACTGAGATTGTGCAGCCTGATGTTGCGTGTATCTTAAATATTGGTACCGCGCATTTGGGAGAATTTGGCAGCCGCGAAGGCATTTGCCAAACCAAAGCTGAAATTTACCATACCTTAAATGATAACCAATTTGCCATAGTTCCTGATAAAGATGATTTTACCAATCAATTGCGCCGTATCGCTGAAAAGCATACCCCAAACGTTATAGGCTTTGGTAATACCGATGTGAGTGCCAGTCATTTAGATGTTGAGCCTGAGCGCAGTGAGTTTAAGCTGCATATTGGTAGCCAAGTCCATGATATTAATTTGCCGTTAGCAGGCGAGCATAATGTCAATAATGCGTTGGCGGCTGCTGCTTGTGCCCATGCGCTAAATATCGATATTAGCGATATCGTCGTCGGGCTTGAAAACGCCCGTCCTGCAAAAGGGCGTTTGAATAGTCAGCTCCTTGGTATGCATCGCTTGATTGATGATACGTATAACGCCAATCCGCATTCGGTGCGCGCAGCTGCTAAAGTGCTGGCGGCGCAAACGGGTACGCAGGTGATGGTACTTGGCGATATCGGCGAGCTAGGAGAGGCGGCAATCAGCGAGCACCAAAGCTTAGGCCGTACCATTGCGACCACTGGCATCAATGTGCTGCTGTGCGTTGGTCAATATGCGCCCTATACGGTGGCGGGAGCGCAAGAGATTTCTGCTATCAATGCCCATGCCTTTGCTGATAAAGACAGTTTATTGGCCTATTTGCAGTCTTATTTACAAGCACAGCAGGCGCAGCCTTGTACGGTGCTGTTTAAAGGCTCACGTTCCATGCAGATGGAAACCCTTATCAATGCGCTAGTCGAGGAGTAGGCGGTGTTAGTTTGGTTGTTTGGCTGGCTTGGTCAGTATTATACGCCGTTTTCTGCGGTTTCTTCGTTGACGCTACGGGCGTTGTTGGCGGTTATTACTGCGCTGGCGTTCAGTATGGTGTTTGGCAGTCGCGTCATCAATCGCCTGCGTGCATTGAAATACGGTCAGGCGATTCGTAATGATGGCCCGCAGTCGCATTTGGTCAAAACCGGTACGCCAACCATGGGCGGCGTGCTGATTTTAAGCGCAATTGGCGTATCGACGTTACTGTGGGCGCGATTAAACAATCCGTATGTGTGGATTTTGCTCATTGTGATGATTATCTTTGGCGCGGTTGGCTGGGCGGATGATTGGCTTAAAATCAAATATAAAAATCCCAAAGGTCTGATCGCCCGCAAAAAATACTTTTGGCTGTCGATGGGGGCGTTATTCGTCGGGGTGTCTTTATATTATATTGCTACCTTGCAGCCAGATATGGCGACCACGCGTGAGATGCAGGATTTGCTGTTACCGATTTTCAAAGATTGGATGATTCCTTTTTCGGCAGTACCCTTTGGGATTGGTTTTATTATCTTTACCTATTTTGTGATTAATGGTGCCTCGAACGCCGTTAACTTAACCGATGGCTTAGATGGTTTGGCGATTTTGCCCGTGGTCTTGGTGGCGGCAGGTTTAGGCGCCATGGCTTATGTCTCAGGCGACGTACGCTTTGCTGATTATTTACATGTGCCTTATATTGCTTATAACTCAGAAGTGATTATTGTTTGCGGCGCGATGATTGGCGCAGGGTTAGGTTTTTTATGGTTTAACGCTCATCCAGCGCAAGTATTTATGGGTGATGTTGGGGCGCTGGCATTGGGCGCAATGCTCGGTACGATTGCGGTTATGACCCGTCAAGAGATTGCCTTTGCCATTATGGGCGGTTTATTTGTCGCCGAAGCCTTGTCGGTGATGCTACAAGTTGGCTCGTATAAACTGCGTAAAAAACGCGTCTTTCGCATGGCGCCACTGCATCATCACTTTGAAGAGATTGGTTGGAAAGAAACCCAAGTGGTGGCACGATTTTGGATTATTGCCATTATCCTTGTGATTCTTGGCTTAATGACCTTAAAACTGCGTTAAGTTGTCAAACAGGTTTAAATCAAAAAATTTTCAAATCAAAAGCCATCTTAAAAGTTAAGATGGCTTTTTTAGGTCTTATGCGAACTTCTTTTTGTTGCGGCATTTATCCCTTACTTAGCCGGAACTTTGTTAAAATGGCAGCCATATTGCGCTAACGTTGAGATACTTGTGAGCTTATTTATTTGTCCCCTTTGTCAATCACCTCTGCATCCAGCTGCTGATACGTGGCGCTGTGATGGCAGCTTGAATCCTAAGCAAACCGCTCATCCATTTGATGTGGCGCGGCAGGGTTATGTCAATCTATTACCGGTGCAACAAAAAAAATCCAAAGCACCGGGCGACAGTCAGCAATCCATTGAGGCGCGCAAACGGTTTTTAAATGCTGGATATTATCAGCCACTAAATGACTTAATTTGTCAAAAAATGACAGCGTTATTGATGGCAAAAAAAGCCAGTGTTAAGCAAAAAAATAAACCCATTAATTGGCTAGATATTGGCTGCGGAGAGGGCTATTACACGCAGGCAATGGCGCAAACGGGTATGGATAAGCTTATCGCTGCCGATATTAGTAAACCTGCTGTTGTAGAGCTGGCGAGAACCAGTAAGTCGTTAGGACGTCTTTGGTATCAAGGGGCTAAGGAGGCTAAGAAAGATGGGACTTATGCAGCAGCTATTTATCCGCTGGTGACTAGCGCGGCGCATTTGCCGCTTCGCGCGCATAGTATCGATGGTATTAGCAGTATTTTTAGTCCGATTTTGCCAGAAGCATTTAATGAAGTGTTAAGCGATGAGGGCTATTTGATCATTGCCAAGCCCGATGTTGGGCATTTGGCGACGATGCGTGAGGCGTTATTTGATGACGTCCGCGAGCATGATTCTGATAAGTTTTTGGACGAATTAGCGCCTTATTTTCAATTGTTAGAAACCCATCATGTCAGTAGTAAGTTCAGTTTAGCGGCAGAGGCATTGGCAGATTTAATGACCATGACCCCTTATGCCTATCGGGCACGCAGCGAAAAAAGGCAGACGCTACTAGCAGAGGTGGCAGCACAACCTTTTGCGACAGAAGCTAAGTTTGTTATCTATATTTTGCAAAAAAAGTCCACTCATTAATGGGCGGCGATGGGCTGCATTGGCTAAAGATCTACTTATAAAATCGGTCCCATGGTGGCGACGACATTATTCCAAATCCGATACGGCAACGGCCAGTTGTTAACCTCTTCAAGCGTTACTTCATCAGAATCAGCGATATACTGATATTGGCGCTCCATAATATCGGCGGTCAGTTTGTTATCACTAAAGACGATGTTATTTTCATAATTTAAGTGAAAACTGCGTAAATCCAAATTGGTTGAGCCAATCAAGCTGATTTCACCATCGACGGTCAGGGTTTTGGCGTGTAGCAGCCCAGGCTTATACTCGTAGATTTTTACGCCAGCCTCAAGCAATTCCCAATAGTAGCTATGACTGGTTGCAGCGACGATAAAGGAGTCGTTTTTCTTTGGAAAAATCATCGTTACTGCAACCCCGCGATAGGCGGTTGCACATAGGATACTGACCAGCGAATAATCAGGCACGAAATAAGGGGTAGAAATTATCAGGGTATGCTGGGCTTGGCTAATTAAGGCACCCAAAAACTGCGGGGTGTTACCGTGACGCTGGGTCGGTCCATCAGAGAAAACTTGCGCAGCAAAATCATTGGGCGGCAGATTTGGCTGTAAATCGGTGCTATACGGGAAGCTGTCGAGCGGCGTATCAGGGTTTTCAGTTAGCCAATCACTGGCAAATAGCATCTGAATTTGCGCAACGATGGGCCCTTCGATACGCAGCATAATATCGACCCAAGGGGCGTATTTGGGCTTTACGCGAAATTCAGGGTCGGCGCAGTTACGGCTACCAAAATAGCCAATTTTGCCATCAATCACCGTAATTTTGCGGTGATTGCGCAAGTCAATACGGCTAAAGAGCATAACCTTTATGATATTGGTTAATGGTAGCGCCACACTGAGCTGTACACCCGCGTCCTTCATCTCTTGCCATAGCTTTGAGCCGACCATCTTGCGTGAGCCCATGCCATCGACCATCGCTCGGCAGGTGACGCCGCGCTTTGCTGCCCGAATTAAAGCTTCTGCGGTAGCCGTACCCATGCCATCGACCAGCCAAATATAATACAGCACATGGATATGGTCGGTCGCCGCATCAAAGTCGTCAATCATACGTGTGCGCGTCTCATTGGCATCTGTCATTAGCTCAGCGCGATTGCCAACTGTCGTCTGAAAGCCGGTGGCTTTTGCTGAATAAGCAAAGGCTGCGCGGTACTCAGGCTTAACGGCATGTAATAACGCCACATCGCTACCAAGTACCTCTGGGCGATGTTGATGCAATTTATCAATAATTTTCTGACGTTCGCGTGTGAAGTTGCGCCCTAAATGCACCTCACCGAACATCCAATACACCAAGACGCCAAAATAAGGTAAGAGAAATAAAATCACCAACCAAGCCAAACGCGCCGGCGCCGTTAAGTCATGGCGCGCAAGGACGCGCAACGATATCAGCACCAATAATATAAAGTGAATGGTTAATAAAATATCGACGAGCATAGCGGAATCCGTTGTTATTATATTTATGAAGGTTATAGTCGTTCTTAGTTATATTGCAGGACTAAATTATTGGCCGAGTTGCCTTATTGATGGCTTTTATCATTAATATTCACCAAACAGCCAACCACTGACAAAGGCAAAATACTCACGAAACCAGGCATTGTAGCGAATCGATAGCGGCGTCGGGCTGGCGAGCAAAATAGGTCGCTGATAGCCTTGATGCTTGGCAATGGCAGCCGCGCGAATGGTATGAAAATCACTGGTCACAATGGCAATAGGCGCTGTGATAGGCACTTCTTTTGCTGCCAAGATGACTTGGCTATAAATTAAGTTTTCGGCGGTACTAGTGCTATTACCTTCTTGCAAAATGTGCTCAAGAGCAATGCCATGCTTCTCATGTAAATAGCGCGCCATAATACTGGCTTCGCTATGCGTCTGCCCCATACCAATGCCGCCACTGGTCAGCGCCAATGCCTCGGATTGTGTTTTAATCAGCGGGGCCGCCGTATCTAAACGCTGAGCAAGCGTCGGTGTTGGCTTACCGTCAATAGTACCTGACCCTAATACAATAATCGCCGCGACCTCTGATACAGGCTGCGAGCTCTTCTTAATTTGTTGTTGTAGTGAAAAAATAAACAAGCCAAAGCTTATCAGCCAAATAAAAAATAGCAGCCATAGTGTGTACCAAAGACGATTGCGAAATGGGTTTTGCCTAGTAAACTTGCGGATGGCATGCCAAAATATCCCATGGGCGACAAATGCGCTGCCCAATAAAAACGGCACGACAGTACCAAAGTTGATTTTGCCAACCGTCATTAACACGGCACAATCAACCATGATAACGGCACCGATAACGACCAATCCAACTCGCGTTATAATGAGTAGTTTTTTTGCCATAGTTTTAAATTTATTATGTTTAGGTAAAAATGCTGTAGTTTAGGGTTTATTCAATCAAGTGCTTATTTATCTATTAATTATACGTTGTTTTAATTGCATGGCGGTTTGGTCATATCAATACATACTAAATCCAATCCCTTTAACGTAAAGAGGAAAACCTTATGACGCCAATGATTTTTCATAATCCAAAATGCGGCACTTCTCGTAATACCCTTGCCATTATGCATGCCTCAGGTGAGACGCCAGATGTGGTGGAATATCTAAAAACACCGCCATCTCGTGAGTATTTGGTTGAGCTGTTGGCATTGATGCAGAGTACCCCGCGCGAGCTTTTACGCAGTAAAGAGAGTATTTATACCGAGCTTGGCTTAGACAATCCAACATTGACGGACGCGCAACTGATTGATGCCATGATAGCGCACCCTATTTTAATCAATCGTCCTATTGTTGTTACCGATAAAGGTGCGGCGCTGTGCCGACCGTCTGAAAAAGTGTTTGAATTACTGCAAAATCCGGTCAATAGTTTCACAAAAGAGAATGGGGAAGTGGTGAAGCATGTTACAGAATAAAGAAACTAAAGCCTTAGTGAAAGACAATCTTGCTAGTAAAAGTACTAGTAATATTGACGCTACTGATTTACTGAAAAACGATTTACCCAATGTTGATTTTGATCAAATACAAGCCATTGATATTGAGTCTTTGGTCGGTAAAGATGACCCACGCCATGCGCCAAGAATATTGGTGTTATATGGCTCCCTGCGTGCGCGTTCATTTTCTAGATTGGCCGCTGAGGAAGCAAGTCGTCTATTGCGTTGGTACGGCTGCGAGGTGAGAATGTTTAATCCATCAGGCTTGCCACTGCCAGATGACGCCGATAGCGACCACCCAAAAGTGCAAGAGTTACGCGAGTTGGCACAGTGGTCAGAGGGCATGCTTTGGGTTAGTCCAGAACGCCATGGCAGTATTACCAGTATTATGAAGGCGCAAATTGACTGGATTCCGTTGGCGCTCGGCGGCGTACGTCCGACCCAAGGTAAAACGCTGGCTATCATGCAAGTCAGTGGCGGCAGCCAAAGTTTTAATACCGTCAATCAATTACGTATTCTTGGGCGCTGGATGCGTATGATTACCATCCCCAATCAATCTTCTATCCCCAAAGCGTTTTTGGAATTCGATGATAATGATCGCATGAAAATGTCACCATTATATTTGCGCGTCGTCGATGTTTGCGAAGAGTTGGTCAAATTTACGTGGCTTACCCGTGGGCGCTCGGCGTATCTGACCGATTGCTATTCAGAACGGGTCGAAAGCGCTGCGGAAGTCTCCCAACGCGTCAATCAAAAATCACTCTAACGTCATTGTTTTATTATTGCTTCAATTGCTCCATTAAGGTTACTTCATGCTCGCATTCGCTATTTTTATCGTGACTCTGGTCTTAGTCATCTGGCAGCCGAAAGGGCTTGGCATTGGTTGGAGTGCGATGGGCGGCGCTTTGGTTGCCTTAGTATTTGGTGTGGTGCAATGGTCTGACGTTGGTATTGTCTGGGATATCGTTTGGGACGCCACTTTTACCTTTGTCGCCCTGATTATTATCTCCCTTATTTTAGATGAAGCGGGATTTTTTGGCTGGGCGGCATTACACGTGGCTCGGCTTGGCAATGGGCGCGGGCGTTTGCTATTTCCGATGATTGTGCTGCTAGGAGCGTTTATCTCCGCCTTCTTTGCCAATGATGGGGCGGCCTTACTGCTGACGCCAATTGTGATTGCTATTCTACTGCGCCTTGATTTTGCCCCCAAATCCGCTTTAGCCTTTATTATTGCCACTGGTTTTATTGCTGATACCGCCAGTTTGCCGTTGGTCACTTCTAATTTGGTTAATATCGTCAGTGCCAATTATTTTGATATAGGTTTTGGTCGCTATGCGGCAGTGATGGTACCGGTAAATATCGTCTCTGTCCTAGCGACGCTATCGGTATTGTGGCTTGCTTATGCGCGGTACATTCCGAAACACTACTCAACGGCAAATCTTAGCGCACCTCAATCGGCTATCAAAGATCCGTTGGTATTTCGGGCGGCTTTTCCACTATTGGCATTGTTATTAGTCGCGTATTTCGCGACTGAATCGCTCGGGCTGGTTATCTCAGTGGTGACGGGAGCGGCGGCGCTTATCTTAATGGCCATAGCTGGACGCTGGTGGCAAGGCGGGCGTGATGCTAAGTTTTCTATCGTCAATATTCTTAAAAAAGCACCGTGGCAAATTGTATTGTTTTCAATCGGTATGTATTTGGTAGTTTATGGTTTGGGCAATGCAGGGCTTACCGCCTATAGCGCACGAATACTTAATTGGCTAGGTCAACAAGGCGCGCTCGTTGCGACGGTCGGCACGGGATTTTTATCCGCCATCGTAGCGTCTGTGATGAATAATATGCCGTCGACGCTGATAGGCGCGCTGGCAATTGATAGTGCTCGAGTTCCTGCTGCCACTCGAGAGCTGATGATTTATGCCAATGTCATTGGTAATGACTTGGGACCAAAATTCACGCCTATTGGTAGTTTGGCGACGCTATTGTGGTTACACGTATTGGCAGAAAAAAATTATAAAATCAGCTGGGGGCAATATATGAAGGTCGGACTGCTGATAACGCCGCCCGTATTATTAGCCACGCTATTGGCGTTGGTATTTTGGCTGCCTAAATTACCGAGTGTTTAAGGAATTTGTGAAAGAGTAGAAAAAGTTAGGAAAACTGCAGGCTTTGATTGAGCAGAATAAGATTGGCGGTGAAGGAGGGATTCGAACCCTCGATACGCTATGAACGTATACACACTTTCCAGGCGTGCGGTTTCAGCCACTCACCCACTTCACCGTTTTTTGTAAGACCAAGATTTTTGGCTGCCTAAGTATAGCGGATAGCATTTAAAATGTCACGGCCTGCGCCGCATCTTTCTTTATTACTAACGGCCTGCTAGGATAGCGCATACGTAATGGCAGGCATAGATGGTTGGAAGTGGCATGATAAGTTTTTTTAAAGATAAAGCACGGGTCAAAAATACAACCATAATGACCGTATTCACGGTCTCAATAGGAATATCGGCTGCACACTCGGAAGATTTAAGTCAATGTAGCCAGTCTTTTTATGGTGGCGTCTATCCTGAATTCACCAATCCTAAGCTCAGTAATAATACCCAAGCGCTATGTATGGACGGTTTTGCTGTCATGTACTCAGGCGTATCACGTACCCCGCTGTGGTCAGCAGAATATCTTGATCGTAAGCGCTTGCAACAAGCCAAACAGATTGATCGTGAAGACAGTTTTCATGAAGAAAGCCGCCTGCCAAAATCCATGCGCGCCAAACTGTCCGATTACTCAGGCTCAGGTTATGATCGCGGGCATTTAGCGCCCAATGGTAATATGGCCAATCGCAGTCAACAGTACGATAGCTTTAGCCTTGCCAACATCGCGCCGCAATCGCCGCGCAATAATCGCTATATTTGGCGTAATATCGAGTCAGCCACGCGCTATTTGACCCAGCAATACGGTGAAGTTTATACCATTACTGGGGTGGCGTTTACGAATAAAAAGACCAAACAACTAGCGGATCGTGTGCTGGTGCCCAGTCATTTTTTTAAAGCGGTTTATATTCCAGCGAGCAACCAAGCAGGCGTGTATTATGCGCCCAATGATGAATCAGAGCGTATAGAAGTGATTAGTCTGGATCAATTAACTGCCAAGATTGGCATCGACGTGTTGCCCGTATTAGATGCTCAAACCAAAGCGCGCGCTTTTGATCTGCCGTTAAAAGCAGGTGATAGCTCAGATTTACCCGAAGACTCACCAGAAGAGCCCACTTGGATGTTATTTGTGCTAGCTATTATCGATTGGCTCATGGCACAATTAAAAGCATAAGGCGTGTAAATATCACCATATTCTCACAGTATTGCAAAATCACGTAAATTGCTGTTAAGGTAGAGGAAGCTTAAATGATTGAACCCTTTATGAATAATCATGAAAGTATGCAAATTGGCGATTTAGTCATCGAAAACCAAGAAGATAAAATCATCATTTATGGCGACATTAATCTGGTCTTTGACGAATCTGGATATGAACAAGCGCAGCAGCTACATGAGCTAACGAGCAAAATTATGCTGGCATTTGAAAACCGCAATCGGTATAGTAGTTTTGATGATAAGTCAAAACAAAAAGATGACCAAGCGGATAAAACTATAGACAATCCGTTTCTATAACTGTTTGATATGCTTTTGATTTTAGAGAAATAATAAACTATAAAAAAATTACTAGGCAAAATCTAAAAATTGCTTATAATGGGTCAAGACATCGCTTATGTCGATCGAACTTTCTCTGTCAAACCAATCATTAATAACGTATTAATGAAGGTTACTTGCTTAAAATGAGCGTAGGACCGAAGGGTTTGCAATAAAAGAATGTTGATAAAAGGATAAGCGAAGACATTAGAAACGCAACGTTTCTAGTAATCATTAAATGAAGGGAGTCAGTTTATGAAATTATTTACAAAAACCACTTTAGCAGTTGCTGGTATCAGTATGGCAAGCATGGCATTTGCCGCTGACCCATTACACAACACCACTTGGCAGACTTATGATGAAGGTAAGCCAAAAGGTTTGGTTAAAATTACTGAATCTAATGGTGTCCTAACTGGTACCTTGGTTGATACCAACTCAGCTAAAGGTAAGAAACACATTGGTACAACTATCATCAAAGGTTTAAAGGCTGACGGTGGCGGTAAATATAGTGGCGGTACAATCACTGACCCTGAAAAAGGCAAAGATTATCGTATGACCGCCAATCTAAGCGGCAGTACCTTAAAACTAAAAGGGTATATCGGTCCATTTTCACGTAGCCAAACGTGGAAAAAGAAATAAGCCAATATAATCTTACTCTATAAAGGTCAGTTATTAGACTGGGCATTATAAAAAGATAAACGGTTAAAGACTATAGTGTTAAAGAATAAATAATCCCGCAAGACTGAAAGGTTTTGCGGGATTTTTGATGGGATAGGTTTTTATTAAAAGGGTTTTATCGATGATTAGCAAATCAACAATAAAACCCTCTTAAATACTTTTTACCTTATAAACTCTGGATAGGCTTCCATACCACATTCTGCAATATCTGCGCCTTGATATTCTTCTTCTTCAGAGATACGCAGACCCATCACGACTTTAATAATGCTCCAAACAAGCAAGCTACTGATAAACACCCAAGTAAAGATGGTTGCTGCACCAGCAATTTGACCGAGCAAAGTAGCATTTGGGTTGGTCAGTGGCACTAGCATCAGACCGAACAAGCCGCACACCCCATGTACAGAGATAGCACCGACTGGATCATCGATTTTTATTTTATCTAATGCAAGGATTGATATGACCACAATAATGCCTGCTGTCATGCCAAATAACGTTGCTTGCAGCGCCGACGGCGTAGAAGGTTCAGCAGTGATGGCGACCAGCCCTGCTAACGCACCGTTTAATAGCATGGTCAAATCTGCTTTACCAAAGATGATACGCGCGATAATAAGCGCGCCAATCGCCCCGCCCGCAGCGGCAGCGTTGGTATTTAAAAACACCATGGCAACGGCGTTGGCACTGGTGATATCGCCAAGTTTAAGCACGGAGCCGCCGTTAAACCCAAGCCAGCCCATCCATAAGATAAGCGTACCAAGCGCCGCTAAAGGTAAATTAGCACCCGGAATTGCCCGTATCTCACCGTTAGGGCCATATTTACCTTTACGCGCCCCTAAAAGCAGAACTCCTGATAACGCCGCTGCTGCTCCTGCCATATGCACGATACCTGAACCGGCAAAATCAGAAAATCCCAAATCGCCAAGGCTAAATAAGCCAAATACGGCTTTACCGCCCCACGTCCAGCTGCCTTCTAATGGATAGATAAATCCGGTCATAACGACAGCAAACAGCAAAAAAGACCATAGCTTCATACGCTCAGCCACTGTTCCTGAAACAATAGACATGCAGGTAGCGACAAAGACCACTTGGAAAAAGAAATCAGAAGCCGCCGAGTATACCGCATCGCCATTAAAGCCATTTTTAGCTGAAGTCGCTAAGGCATCGGCTACTAACGTATTATTTAAGGCATCAGTGCCAGCAATACCGCTTAAAAACAGATTGCCATCGTACATAATGGCATAACCGCAGATCATATACAGAGTACAGGCGGTAGCAAAGAGGGCGATATTTTTGGTGAGGATTTCGACGGTGTTTTTTGAGCGTACCAGTCCAGCTTCTAACATGGTAAAGCCAGCGGCCATCCACATGACTAGCGCGCCACAGATTAAAAAATAAAACGTATCTAGCGCGTACTGGAGCTCAAAGATTTGATTTTGCATATTAATTCCCCCTTGAATAGATGCAATACAGTGATCGAGATGACCTATAAATCTGTGTTTATAAGTGGTCTAGCGCTTAATTATTCTTAACTATTCTTAGCTATTAAATAGCGTCAGGACCTGTCTCACCCGTACGAATACGAATGACTTGTTCAAGATTGGTCACAAATATCTTGCCGTCACCGATTTTGCCGGTACTGGCAATGCGCGTAATGGCTTCGATAGCAGGCTCGACCATCTCATCCATCACTGCTACCTCAACTTTCACCTTAGGTAAAAAGTCCACCACGTATTCAGCGCCGCGATAGAGCTCGGTATGACCTTTTTGACGACCAAAACCCTTGACCTCGGTGACGGTAACACCCTTTACACCGATGTCAGAAAGCGCTTCACGCACATCATCGAGCTTAAACGGTTTTAAGATCGCAGTGATTAGCTTCATAAAAAAATCCTTATATAGATGATGTCGCAGGTTAATAGAAACCGTTTGCTGGCTCGTATTATTGTCAGGCTCATGGTAAATAGTTCAAGAATTGTGCCAAACCTACTCAAGGGGGTTGGTAGGGTTGGGCGCATTTGCTTAAAAATAACCATGCTAATGACAAAAACCTTTGCCTATATCGTAACGATAACACTGTTTTTATGGATATAAGTTGGAGCTATCAACCTTTAACGTTGGGAGAATAAACACTTTATTATAACCAACTTTTTAAGCGCTTGGGGAGGCTATCACTTTATTTCATGTGACGATTTGATAAGAGGTTTGATAAGAAAAATGGAAAGAGATAGGAGAAAAGTAAGCGCGTAAGCATTGTAAAAGCGTCAATTATTAAAAACGCCATTATAAATAATAGCGTTTAAAATCAAAAGTTTATACATAAAAGGAAGGTTTTAAGCTTTGGGGAAGAGTAAATACGGGGTTTTGGTACTGCCAAGTAGTTTTTTGGTTTCGCTACCTTTTAGCAGCTCAAGCAAACGCGGTTGCCCAAAGGCGCCGGTCATCAGCAGCCCAATATCATTTTTGCTTTGATAGTAATTTAAGGCGGCAGTGACATCGCGGCAGTCGAGCAAGGCTTTTTTACATTTGATGCCCGCTTGTTTAAGGCGTGCATAGGCTTCCCGCAGTGCATCGCAGTTTTCTGAGTTTTCTTTGGCAACCATGACAATATGAACGGTCAGCGCCCGAATAAGTGGCGTTTTACATAGCCAACTGAGCAGTTTATGCGAAGTTGGACTGTTATCAAAAGCAAATAACGCCGTCGTTGGGGGCAAAAATGGTGCATGGGTCACCAAAATGGGGCAGTGGCTCAAACGTATCAGCTGACTCAAGGTTGATTTGCAAGTCACATGATGACCGATGACCATTAATTGTGCCTTGTCATCGACATAATCAATACTGTCACTCAGGCTTTCATGGCGATGCAGAGTATAGGTTTTTAGCTTATGATGTTGCTGCTCGCAGTATGTGCTGGCTTGATGCAGCAGCAATTTACCTTGGGCTTTTAGCTCGCTATTGCTCAAATGCTCTTTTGCGGTAAATTGGTCTAGCAAGACATTTTCATCGTCAACATTGAGACAACCGGAATAATCAACGGCAGCTTTTTGTTGCAAACTTGGTACAGAATGCAGCAGACCAATAGGTGCTTGCAGACGAATAGAGGCCCACATACTGGCATTCAATACCGCTTGCACATGATTGGGGCAGTCCAAGCAAGCAATCACACTATCTGGCTTCAAATTACTCATAAGGGCACCACATATCTCAATAATAAAAACACAGGCTCGCGGTTTAAAGGAGTGCCTTTAAGCCGCGAGCCTGATTTTATATACCAATATAATTGCTGAACAATAAAGACATTATTGCGCTCAGCTTGATAACACCACTACCGTTTTGTTTAATCTAACAGTCCAATATCTCGGCGATCATGAATCGAAAAGCGATCGATAAGGGTGCGGCTGGCGCTGTTGAGTCCGACCACTTTGACATCAATACCTTCGCGCTGCAAACGCATGACCAGTTTGTCTAAGGTGTCGACGGCACTGACGTCCCAAAAGTGGGCGTGGCTAACATCGATTTGTACGCTGTCTAACGCTTCTTTGGTATCAAAGCTTTGCAAAAACTGCGTCGTTGACGCAAAGAAAACCTGTCCTTGCACGTAGTAATAACGCGTATTGCTACTGTCATCATACTCACTAAAGACCGTTAAGAATTGCCCGATTTTATTGGCAAACGCCAATGCTGAAAGTAGCACGCCGACACCAACGCCGTACGCTAAGTTATGGGTAAAAACAGTGGTTATCACGGTCGCCAGCATAACGATATTAAAGGACAGTGGGTGGGTTTTAAATTCTCGAATAGATTGCCAATTAAAGGTACCGATAGAAACCATAATCATCACCGCTACCAATGCCGCCATCGGAATTTGGCTGACCCACTCACTTAAAAATACCACTAAGATGAGTAGCACCACGCCAGCAATAAGCGTTGATAAACGCGTACGGCCGCCAGATTTGACGTTAATCATTGATTGCCCAATCATCGCGCAGCCTGCCATACCGCCAAAGAAGCCTGATACGACGTTGGCCATACCCTGACCACGGCATTCGCGGTTTTTATCACTGGGCGTATCGGTCAACTCATCGACGATGGTCGCGGTCATCATAGATTCTAATAAACCTACGATGGCAAGCGCGATAGAATAAGGCGCGATAATGACTAGGGTCTCAAAGTTAAGCGGAATGTCAGGTAATAAAAACACCGGTAAAGAATCGGGCAAATCGCCCATGCTACCGACGTTACGAATATCAAGATTCATATACATGGCAACCGCAGTCAAACCAACGATACAAATCAGCGGTGAGGGAATCACGCGTCCGATTTTAGGGAGCAGCGGAAATAAGTAAATAATCGCAAGGCCTGCCGCCGTCATGATATAAACCGTCATGCCGACGCGCTCAGTCATCGGGTTCAGCTCAGGCAACTGAGCGGCAAAGATTAAAATCGCCAGCGCATTGACAAAACCGATGACCACCGAGCGCGACACAAAGCGCATCAAGTTACCAAGTTTTAAAATACCCATAATGATTTGAATGACGCCGCAAAGTAACGTAGCGGCAAGCAAGTACTGCAGCCCGTGCTCGGCGACCAAATCAACCATCACCAGTGCCATCGCGCCGGTCGCCGCCGAAATCATACCCGGACGTCCACCGACAAAACTGATGACCACGGCGATGCAAAATGAAGCATATAAACCGACTTTTGGGTCGACACCAGCGATAATAGAAAAGGCAATCGCTTCTGGAATCAAGGCCAGTGCGACCACTAAACCTGATAACGTATCACCGCGAATATTGGAAAACCACTCTTCACGCAAACTGCCAAAAAAAGATGTCATAAGTAAACTGTATAGGGTTAGAGGCAAAAAAAACAACCATTTATGATCGAGCAATAAAGCGTCACCCTAAAATGATTGTATCGAGACTAACGGTTATCGACCTTTATAGCGGTATCGCACAAACCGTTACCCTTAATCATTAGGATAACAGCTCTTAAAAACATGAATAAGTGTTTGCCGTGAAATACGGCGGAAGAAGATACGTCTTTTGTCAGACAAAACGCCAAAATATGGGGCAGCGGTTGCCTGTCATATCCACCTCAGCATAAAAAACATAACTGCAGGACGATGACAATGGCGCGATAAAGGTGACAACATGCTAAACTAAAATGCTAAATTAAAGATTTGGTTAAAGAGCGCTTACTATCGTAGCGGTTCTTATTAAGGCGGCTATTATAGCATTAGCGGTGCAATATAAAAACAGGCGCATAATAACACAAAGCCTCAAAAAACCAGTACCGAAATTGTGGCAATGGCTTTATGATGCTCATCATCCACAGCAGCTTACTCATACTGGTTCAAGCTGGTTCAGACTTGCTAAAAACGGCTGAGATTAGTTGTAGCCCTGACGTTTAGCGTAAAGCCCACTATAAAAAGCCATTATCAATACTATTGATAAAGCCAAGATGCTTGATACAATTTTGTTAGTTTAATAGATAAAAGGAATAGATATGACCACTAACACCGCAACAGAAGCCTTACTTCATAAGGGCAGTGGTTTACAAGTCGTGGTCGGTTTGGGGCAGTCGGGGCTGTCGGTTGCGCAGTATTTGACCAAGCAAGGTTACCAAGTCGCTGTCACCGACAATCAAGTCAATCCCACTTTAGCAAACCAATTGCCTGCTGCTGTTGATATTCGCCAGTTTGGCGCGATAGATGCCGATTTATTGCAACAAGCGGCTCGCATTATCATCAGCCCAGGTATCTCCTTAAAAACCCCAGCGGTTGCTGCGGCGCGAGAGGCTAATATTCCCGTTGTCAGTGACATTCAGCTATTTTGTGAAGCGTGCCGCGTACCGATTGTTGCGATTACAGGCTCTAACGCTAAAAGTACCGTCACCACCTTGGTTGGACAAATGGCCGCCGATGCTGGGGTCAATGTTGGCGTAGGCGGCAATATTGGCGTGCCAGCACTGACGTTACTGTCCAATACCGAGATGGAGTTGGCAGTTCTCGAGCTATCAAGTTTCCAGTTAGAGACCGTAACCAATTTAGGCGCGCAAGTGGCAACGGTACTGAACATGTCGCCTGACCACCTAGACCGCCATGGCGATATGCTCGGCTACCATCAAGCCAAGCATCGCATTTTTCAAGGCGCCAAGTCAGTGGTTATCAATCGCGAAGATGCCTTGACGCGCCCGCTAGTGGCTGATAATTTGCCACGCTTAAGCACGGGCATTCACGCTCCTGACAAAGGTCAATATGGACTGATTACCGACTCAGAAGGGCAGACGTATTTGGCCCGCGGGACAGAGCGTTTGCTGTCGGCAGACAAACTGCGTATCAAAGGTCGGCACAATTTACTCAATGCGCAAGCGGCTTTGGCTTTGGGTGAGCTTGCCGGTTTACCGCTTGATAGTACGCTCACTACTTTGCAGAACTTTACAGGACTTGAGCATCGCTGCGAATATGTGGCTACGGTCGATGGGATTGATTATTTTAACGATTCTAAAGGTACCAATATTGGCTCAACTATGGCGGCAGTCGAGGGCTTAGGAGCGGTATATGCACCTAAAGACGGTAAGCTGTTATTAATTTTAGGTGGCCAAGGTAAAGGTCAGCAATTTGGCGAATTAACGCCATTTATCAATCAATACGTCAGCCAAGTACTGTTTATTGGCGAAGATAGCCAGCAAATTGAGCAACATTTACGCGCCGCTGGTATCAACGACGATGATGTCTATATGCATCAATGTCAAACGCTAGAGGGCGCTTTTGCGACGATACAGCAAGTCACAAAAAGCAGTTTATCGCAAGTACAAGCGGTGCTCTTGTCGCCAGCTTGTGCCAGTTTCGATCAGTTTAGTGGCTTTGCGGAACGCGGCAAGTACTTTAGTCAGCTGGTTAACCAGTTAGACAAGGCGTCATAAGGTATCTTGTTACCTGATAAGACTTCTTGATTTGAGGTAGTATGAGCATTAGGTTTTAAGCGGTTGGGCTTAGCGTTATAAAATGGCAGGCGTTTTTTGATAAATGATTGTTTTGCTTATAAATTGCTGCTACTGTCAACTAGGTAATAAAGCGGACGACAAACGATTTGCAAACCATCGTTGCTATTCATGTTGCTAACCACTGTACTATTAATACTGACAAGCTAAACGATTAACAATCGGGGTTTGTCACCGCTTTGCTGTCTGCTATTATCTATTGGATAAAATCAACTTCATTTTTTTAAACGGTGGCGTTTCATAACGCCGTGTTTTCTCGTTTGCTAGTGTATATAAAATTATGGCGCTCTCTTCTTTTTTTCGATCAAACTCTCAATCGCCGCGAGCTACTGGCTCAGATGGCGTTCTCTCCATGCCCTCAGCGCGCGCCATTTTATTAGCAAGCGTCGGCTGTATGTTGGTGCTCAGCTTATTGATGGTGGCTTCTGCTTCTATCCCGTTTGCCCTTAGTCGCGGCATGAGCGAGCTGCATTTCTTTTATAATCAGCTTTTATACATGGCGATTGGGCTGGTTATCGCTGGTATTTCTTATAAAGCGGTAACGCTAAAAAGGCTTTATAAAACCGAAACCCAGTTTATGCTCTTGGCCATCACGGGGTTATTGTTATTTGCCACTTTATTTAGTACGCCTATTAATGGCTCAAAACGTTGGCTCACGCTCGGTGGTTTTAATTTTCAGGTCGCAGAGCTTGCCAAATTGGTGATGATTATCTTTGTCTCAGACTTTGTTGTACGGCGCTCATTTGAGGTACGTAACGGTTGGGATGGGTTTTTACGCATAGCCATCGTGGTTGGATTAATCACCGTTCTGTTGCTCGCGCAGCCAGATTTTGGCTCGTTTGTGGTTATTATTGGGACGGTCTTTGCCATCTTTTATATTGCCGGCGCGCCTTATAAGCAGTTTATCGCGCTCGGCGCTGTGGCCGTTGGCGGTGCTGTATTAATGGTGGCGACCGTACAATACCGACTGGTACGGGTGATGTCGTTTTTGGACCCTTTTGACGATGTACAAGACACTGATTATCAGCTAGCACGTAGCTTAATTGCCTTTGGTCGCGGACAGTTTACTGGCGTCGGCTACGGCGAAAGCGTGCAAAAACTGTCGCATTTACCAGAGGCGCATACGGATTTTCTACTAGCTATTACCGGTGAAGAATTGGGCTTTGTTGGAGTCACGATGATTCTCATCTTTGAGGCGCTGATTATCGGAAGTGCGATGCGCATCAGTTATAATGCCCTAAAACGTCGGCAAATGCGCATGAGCTATACCGCTTTTGGTATCGCGGTGGTGTTTATTGCGCAGACGATTATTAATGCGGCAATGAATATGGGCGCGATTCCAACCAAAGGGTTGACCATGCCATTTTTCAGTTATGGCGGCTCATCGATGCTGATTAGCTTGGTGATGGTCGCGGTACTGCTAAAGATTTATAAAGAAAGCCCTGAGATTGAAAAGAGCCAATGCCGTTATTACTAAGTCATTTAATGATTAGAGTGTTTACGGCATTCTAATTATTCACTATAAAAAAACGTCGCTCATAGCGGCGTTTTTTCTGTTGAGGGTTTAGAACTCTGTTATTAAATATCAGGCATATTTAAAGACTGCATGTTTTTTAGCGGTGAGTTATCCCATTGTGCAATTGCTTGCTTTAGCATGTTTGTCGGCGTGTCTCTATCAACGGTAGGCTGCTGTAATAGCTGCAAAGCATGGGCAATTAGATGACTTGGGTCACGGGTATCAATTGGCTGGGCAAGGTTTTGTTTAGAGAGCTTTTGACCGTCAGGACTGCATATCAATGGCAAATGATACCAATGATCGATGGCTGGCAAATGCGCTGCATGCATAATGCTAATTTGCGCGGTGGTCATCGGTAAAATGTCCAAGCCACGCATAATATGCGTCACACCTTGCAAGCCATCATCGAGGCTAGCAGCCAAAATATAGTTGATCATGACGTCTTGGCGACGCACCACCATATCTCCCAAGCTTTGCTGCGGATTGCTCCATTGCACACCTTGAATACCATCTTTAAAGCCGATACGGTAATCTGGTAGCTGTATACGCAGTTTGTTTTTTTCTTTATCAAGATTGGCATTTAGACAACAGCGCGGATAGCGTTGCCTGTTCAGCAGTTTTTCCTGTGCCTGCTCTGCGTCTATGCTTTCTCCCATCGCTTTTTGCTGCCAATAACGCTCAAGGCTTTTACGCGAGCATTGACAGCCGTAAGTCAGCGGATATAAGCTTGAAGATAAATAATCATTATAAATATCAAGGCGCTCAGATTGGTAGATGACATCGCCATCCCAGTGCAGCCCAAGCACTTCTAAATCCATCAAAATCTGCTCGGTAAACTGTCGATCACAGCGCTCGGTATCGGTGTCTTCGATACGCAGTAGCCATTTGCCACCAAGAGATTTAATATGACAAAAGCTGGCAAGCGCGGTGGTTAAGGAACCAAGATGCAGCTCACCGGTTGGTGACGGCGCAAAACGGCCAATAGGTTGGGGCAGAGTAAGATTAATAGGCGTGTTTGCCATAGAGGTAGCAGATGTTTTCAAAATAGACACTTAGCTAAAGTAGAAATAGATAGAATAAGTAAATCGATGCCAAAAAGATATTTGCTAAATATGCGTATTTTGTTGGTGCCGTGTCAACCACTAAAAGCTATTTAATAAAAAATAACGCCGTAAAACGCAACGAGCGACCAATGAATGGTCGCTCGTATTTGTATTTACATGATTAATGACTATTAAATTGGCTGGATTTAAGCGCCTTGGTTTTGACGCTCTTTAATCTCAGACAAAGTTTTACAGTCAATGCACTGGGTCGCGGTTGGACGCGCTTCAAGACGACGCAGGCCAATCTCGACGCCACAAGTTTCACAAAATCCATAATCCTCGTTTTCAATTTCAGCGATAGATTTATCAATTTTGCGAATCAGCTTACGTTCGCGGTCGCGCGTACGCAAGGTTAGGGCAAACTCTTCTTCTTGAGTGGCGCGGTCATTGATATCAGGCATGGCACTGGACTCATCTTGGATATAAGTCTTGGTACGATCTGCTTCGCCAATCAATTGATGCTTCCAATCTAATAAAATGGCTTTAAAGTGCGCCAATTGCTCATCCGACATGTATTCTTCGTTTTCGGCAGGCGCATAGGGGGTGAACTTTACATCACTTGGATTTGGGTTTGGGGTCAGGGTGCTCATATGGGTATCCTACTTTTTCAAATTAATTCAATAAAACGACCTATCGACAGACAAGACGTTATCAATTTACCAAACGCTATAAATGGCTTCTTTTATATGCGTTTTACCACTTAGTGACACAAGTAACACAGCTGATCTAAACATACGGTTATTTCGATATCCTGCTAGCGATTTATCGATTATCAATGGTCAGGTATATTGTTATCAATCTTTTTATTTAAATGCTAGCCATTAAATAAAGCTACAAATCACTGACTGTGGAAACTTAGCTTGTGGTCAATTTAGCCGTCCTAGCTATTATAATCTTGTCTAAATGTAGACCGTTCTCATTTTTTACCTTATTTATGATATAACTTATTTATCATTTTTAGCTTTACGGTTAGGTTGCTAGTATTAGCAATCACGCTGTGGCTGTCTATAACCAGTAATTTTAGCTAGCCCTATAACATACACACTCTGGCGGTATTATACTAGCTAAATACTAGCTAAATACTAGCCAAATTTTTGCCAATAAAACTGGTTGTCAAGTATCTAGTCTTTCAACCCAGCTTGCAACCTCTCCATTGTTGGCTAATTGCAACCAGCGATAGCCGGGAAGGGCGCTTTTATCATAAGCGAAATCATCTTCAAAAGGCTTAAACTGATAGCAGGTAGAGGGCGTACTGTAGACGGTAACTCCTTGCCGATGGCGGACTTGCTCTTGGTGGGTATGCCCGCTAATAATGACTTTAAGATGCTCAAATGTTGCCAGCCGTTGCCAAAAAATATCGGCGTTTTCCACCATATGCTGATCAATCCAGTCTGAATCGACCGCTATCACATGATGGTGCAGCGCAATAAGCGCAGGCTTCGCGCATGTCTCTAGCTGCTCACAGAGCCAATCAATGTCGCTTAGCGTCACTTCACCTTCTACCTTGCCTGTCACCGAAGAGTCTATTAACAACAACTGCCAATGGTCGGTTTCGATAACATGACGGTTCAATAAGCGTCTGTCCGCGGGTCTGGCAATCAGTTCACGCTGAAAAAATGGCAACTCACTGTTGTTTTCATCGGTAACGTCATGGTTACCGGCGATACAAGCAAAAGGAATACCCGTTGCTTGCAATACGTCAAAAATATGATCGTAAATCTCTGCTTGTACTTTATTGACCAAATCGCCTGTCACGAGAATCAAATCGCAGCGCCGCTCTGCGCTCAACGCTTGCTTGATAATCGCCTCAAAATTGTATTGGCAAACCGCTACTTCACTACTGGTTTCGTCAGCCGCCGCAGGCACGTGGGAGGATAAGTGCAAATCGGTAATTTGCAAAACATTGACTTGTCCGTCGGGCGTGCTGACTGCGCTGGCGGGGTAGTAGCTAAGCATGGGGGTTAGTCCCTTATCAAGCAAAACGATAATAAATTAAAATATGATGAAACGAAAACATTCGTTAAAAAAACATCTTAGATTGGTACACCAAGAATTTATTAAACCAAATATTCACCAACTATCGCATTGATAGTATTCAGGAAAGTTTATAACATAATGGGCATTAAAGCTCTAGCAATATTGATGAAATAAAGTTCGACAAAGGCCAAGCAAATATCAAAATCACGACCTAAATGTAATGGCTGAGACGTTTAGAAATCTGATGCTATATGTGAATAACGCTAACGGCGTGGGGACCAGAATTTTGCCAAGATGGATTCGGATCCTGATTTTTTGCTTATTAGCTTTGAGATAATGAGCGCCACAAAAAATAAAATAGCCAGTACCAAAACGATAGCAAGCCCCGTTTGGATATCTAGCCAAATGCTGCCCCAAACGCCAAGCGTGACGCCAAGCTGGGCAATGATTAAAGAGATAACAACCATTTGTTTTGGTGATGCCGACCATAAACGTGCTGTTAATGCTGGCAACACCAATAGGCCGCTGATTAATAAACTCCCAACCGCTTGCAAGGCAATAGCACAAAACCCTGCCAATACGCCCATAAAAAACAAGCGCTGGCGTGTTGGATTGATCCCTTGAATGCGTGCCAAAGCTTCGTGGGTGGCAAGCTTGATTTGTGCAGGCCATATATAAATCAGTAATCCTAAGCCCACCAAAACACTTACTGCAATCAACGGCAAATCTGCCCAGTCAAGCTCGAGCAAATTGCCAAATAAAAAACCTAAAACATTGGCTTGCTGATCGGTAAGCTGCGTCAAGGTTAATAAACCTAAACACAGCAGCGATACCGCAACCACGGCCAGCACTGCATCGACTGGCAGACGCTCATCATCGATGAATACCAAGCCCAGTACGACTAAAATACTGACGATGCCAATACCGATGCCCATCGGTAATTGCCACAAAACTGCCAACGCCACACCAAGTAACGTGCCATGTGCCAAGGCATCGGCAAAAAATGCCATGCGCCGCCATAAGACTAGGCAGCCTAAAGGCGCAGAAAGTAGCGCTAAAATACTACCAGCAATCCAAGCAGGAGCTATGATGGCTAACCAAGCGGTCATAATAGATATCCGTAACGTTTTTATAAAAGGAACAAGGCAATTTGCCTAAAAAGCTTGGTTTTTTAATTATATCTCGCTTGGGGCATGGTGCTCACAAGCGTGTGGCTGATGCACATAAGGCTGCTCATAATGATGGCCAAAAAGCTTCTGAAACTCCGAACTAATCGCAAGCTCGCTTGGTTGCCCTTCGCAGCAAATGTGCTTATTCAGACAAATGACTCGACGACTGCCTTTCATCACCCAATGCAAATCGTGTGAAACCACCAGCATGGCACAGCGCAAAAATGCTGGCAGCTCATCGATAAACTGATAGAGCCAAACCTCGGTATCAGGGTCTAGTCCTTGCATCGGCTCATCTAAAATTAATAAATTGGGCTTGTCTAATAAGGCACGCGCCAATAATACTCGCTGGGTTTCACCGCCTGATAAATGCAGCATTTGCCGAGACAATAAATGCGTCAACGATAAATTATCAAAGATAAATTGCCGCTGCTCAGCGCTTAGGCGTTTTTTATCGGCTTGTGCCAATAAATCGCAAACGCGTAACGGTAAAATAGGCGGCACGGCAAAGCGCTGCGGCACATAGCCAAGTTGCAAGTTTTGGTGCGACGTTATCTGCCCACTCGTCGGTTCGATTAAACCTAAAATTAGTTTAACTAAGGTGGATTTGCCCGCGCCATTAGGACCTATCAGACTGACCGTTTCATTAACAGCAATATCAATATCGATATGCGAGAGGATACGTTGCTGCCCGATATGGTAACTGATATCACTTAAGCTCAGCAGTTTAGCCGCGTTAGGCATGGTTTTATCGCTTATATTCATAGCAGAGGGCTTGGTTGGTAAAATTGCTAGGCTCATAGGGCAGTACTGATGTATTAATGATAATTAAGAAATGACAGAATAATAATTTAGCATGAAAGCGTAAACCTAAAATTCAGGTCAAAAATATAAGCAAACCGTTATTTTACTGACACGCTTGGCAACGACCGCTCAATTCAATGACGCTACGCTCGACCATAAAGCCAACGTCTTGCTCTGCAAAGCTCATTATTTCTTGTACCGGCAAACTGCTGCATTCTTGTACCCGCTGACACTGGGCACAGATTAAAAACGCTGCTGTATGTTGGGCACGTGGATGACAACAAGGCACATAAGCATTAATCGAGGTTAGCTGATGAATCAAACCTTCGCTCAATAAAAACTCCAAGCTGCGATAAACCGTCGGCGGCGCGACATTTTTTGGCGTTTGATTATTTGCTTGATGGCTCGAGCTATCACTTTCTGCTTCAGGCTCGGCAAGGCGCATCTGCTGCAATTGGGTGATTAAATCATAAGCACCCACTGGTTTATTGGCTTCTAGCACCAGCTGGTAGATTTGTTGACGCAGCGGCGTAAAGCGCGCGCCGCTTGAGCGACATTGCTCTTTGGCTGCTAGTAAACGCTCATTGACATCGGACGCTGTAAAATCTTGCATATCATGGATATGAGCGCAAACAGATGAATGAGTAGACATGCAGCAAACTCCTAAAGATGACCTAGCGGTGTGATGGACAGTATTTTTAATTAATGGATATTTTATAATGGTTTTTTATATTGTTATAGTATAACATACTAAAATGCAAAACAGAGAAGTCCTTTGCATTTATTCACAGGTCTGCTGTTTTATACCAGAATAACGTTGCAAAATATTTATAACTACCTTTGCCAATTATCCTTGAACCTTAAAAGCCGCCATTATGATTCCATTATTTAAAAACTTTATGCATTTAACTCTGCGCTTACAGCGATTTTTCATAACTGGCGTGCTTATATTTGCCTCGTTCATGATGAGCGCGCAAGCGGCAACGGTGAGCGTCAGTAACTATCCGCTGTTTTTATTAAGCCAAGCGGTGACGGAAGGCGCGCCATCAGCCAAGCAATTATTGCAAGCAGGGGAGGTCGGACATCACGGCAGTATCAGTCCCGGCGATATCAAGGCGATTCAAAACAGTAAGTTTGTGGTTTGGTTTGGCGAGCCGCTAGAAAACAACCTCGCCACCACGCTCAATAGCGCGCCCAATGCGATTGCGTTATTTAAATTCGACGCCTTTAATCGTCATCCGCTGCGCGATGTTAAAGGCAAAGCCATTGCTGGCACGCTCGATCCGCATATTTGGCTCGATCCTGAAAACGCTAAAGCCATTACGCGAGCGCTTGCTGTCATTCACAGTCATGCCAATCCGCAATATAAAAAGCTCTATCATGCTAATGCGCAAAAATTTGCCCAGCGCATGAATAAAGCCGTGGCGGCAGCTCATGCAAACCACGCGCAAAAACCTTTGCCGTATTGGGCATATCATGATGCTTATCAATATATGGAAGACAGCGCCAAGTTTCAGTTAATTGGCAGCTTAAGTACCGATCATCATTTAGCGCCAAAAGCCAGTCAATTACGCTGGTTAAATGAGCAGCGCCCAGCAAAACAAATGTGCTTGGTCAGCCCAAATCAGCCTGCTAAAGGTTTGCTGGCGAAATTACAACCGGTTAAAAGTAGCGTGCAAGCGGAAGATATGAGCAACAGTAAAGATTTTATTAGTGGTTGGCAGACAATGGCGCAGCAAATCCGTCAGTGTATTTCCTAAATAAGGGTCAAAAGTAGCGGTCAAGTTCTAATGGCAAGCTGAGCTTTTGAGCTATTTGAAATGACGTAAGTTAAATTAACGGTAGAATAGGTGAATTTAGAGGTGATTAGCGCTACTTTATTGACTCTGTAGAGAGATTTTCAGCGCTAAATAACTAAATGCTTGATAAAAGGCATATTTCACTTGCTTAAAATCTGCTTGCTCCCTATAATAAGTGGCGTTTTATTTTGGTTAAAAGATAACGTCTGTAGAGTGAGCCATTCACGGATAATATTGTCGCAACGGTGTGGCATTGTCCCCACGTTATAGAGCTATAGAAATATCAATGACCAAACCTGCCAAACGCACCCAAAGAGATAAGATTGCTATTTATCTAAAACGCCAAGCATGGATTTTATTTATCCTGATTGTGCTCGGTTGGATAGTAGATGTTACTTGGTTGGGTAATAACGGCAATACGCTTGTTATTGCAAAGAGCAACGCTATTGGGGCGCTACTCAGTTTTGCCACCCAAGCGGTCTTTGCTGGATTTATCTTTTGGTATACCGGATATCGCGCGCGCAGACACATTGTCAGCCAGCTATATCGTGGTCAAATGGTCAAATGGCTACTGACCGTATGTGGTTTTGCACTAATTTTTATTACCATACAACCTCTATCAGCGCCTGCGCTATTCGTCGGTTTTATGGTAATGCAGATTAGTCACAGTTGGATGTTGTGGCAGATACGCTAGATTTATAACCTATTATAATTTTAATAGCTCAATAATACAGCACGTACATTTGTCATCCTGCGGTCCAGCTTCTCTAAGATTACTGTTATAAAGTCATCAACCAATGATTAAGTGACTGAAAACTGTTTTTACAATAAAAGTATGAATAAAGACGCTTAACTAGATCTAAGCGTAAAAATCGCGATAAGTAACCCTCTCTCTAAGTAGAGTGTTCAAATACAATTAAATTATCGGCTTTGATGGATAGACGCAAAGCCATAGTAGCGAACGTTAACAGCGGTTAACGTATTCATACCGTAAATAAAAAAGTCATAATTGACTTTACACGATTACAACGCTGCATTAATATAGACAGCTAACTGTCTTGCTGCTGAGCACCGTATTGGGTGTGAGGAAAGTAAAGCGAGACAAGTAAACACATACTTAAAAATTTGCGTAGATATGCAAGGGCCATTAATGAATAATCGTGCGCCCTTTTTTGATAGCTAAAATTTATCCATGACTATCAAATTGAGCCGCCGCAATAAAAAAATTGGTTATTCCGCTTAATTATTTAAGAATAACAGAGTAGTTATAGAGCTATGGGTTGGATGTTATTGGTTACATGAGGGCTGTAAGTGTTTTTCTGGATTTGCTTAATGCAGATTAAATAAAACCGCCAACGCCTCATCAGATGACAACCATATTTTTTGGTAGTTGATTAAATCGTTGATTAATAAGAAGCTTACATTATGGCATCCGAGCAAACATCATCAGAATATATCTCTCACCACTTAACGAATTGGACGTACGGCTATCTGCCGGGCGAAGGTTGGAAAGTTGCCCATACTGCTGAAGAAGCAGGATTAATGGGTTTTAAAGCTATCCATCTTGACTCCATGTTATGGTCAATCGGTCTGGGTATTTTATTTTGTGCCATCTTTTGGATGGTTGCCAAAAAAGTTACTTCAGGCGTTCCCGGCAAAACTCAAGCAGCGGTTGAGATGATCGTTGAGTTTGTTGATAACAACGTTCGCGATTCTTATAGTGGTACGTCAAAATTGATTGCGCCGCTAGCGTTGACCATTTTTGTATGGATTTTCTTGATGAACTTGATGGATTTATTGCCTATCGACTTCATTCCAAGTCTAGCAGGTCAAGTTGGCGCTGCGATGGGTCATGATCCACATCACGTGTTCTTCAAGATTGTACCAACGACTGACCCTAATATCACCCTAGGCATGTCATTTTCTGTCTTTGCGCTGATTATTTACTACAGTATTAAAGAAAAAGGGTTGGGTGGTTTTATTGGTGAGTTAACACTGCATCCGTTTAGCGCCAAAAACCCAATCATGCAAATCATTTTAATCCCCATCAACTTTATCTTAGAGTTTGTTACTTTGATTGCCAAACCCATTTCACTAGGTTTGCGTCTGTTCGGTAACATGTATGCTGGGGAGCTAATCTTCGTATTGATTGCCCTGATGCCGTTTTGGATTCAATGGGCGTTATCGGTGCCGTGGGCGATTTTCCACATCTTAATTATTACCCTTCAAGCGTTCGTATTTATGATGTTGACGATAGTTTATATGTCGCTTGCATCATCAACTGAACATTAATTATACATTCAATAGGTAAATGAGGATACATCAATGGATCCAGTATTAGGTGGTTACACAGTTATCGCAGTAGCACTGCTTATCGGTCTTGGCGCACTTGGCACAGGCATTGGTTTTGCTATTCTAGGCGGCAAGTTCTTAGAAGGTGTTGCACGTCAACCAGAACTTGGTTCACAACTGCAAACTCGTATGTTCATCGTGGCAGGTCTACTTGATGCCGTACCGATGATTGGTGTTGGTATTGCTATGCTATTGTTGTTCGCTAACCCTCTAGCAGGTTAATCAGAAAGCTCAGTTGTAAATGTTTGGTGGTCAAAGTTTGTATATTAAACATAGCCAAAGTTTGGCTATCAAATATGATCAATGAAACTGATTTTTCATTAACAAAGAGGTGATCACGTGAATATCAATTCTACCCTCATCGGTCAAGCCATTGCTTTTGCAATATTTGTGATTTTTTGCATGAAATTCGTGTGGCCACCACTTATCGGTGCCATTAATGAGCGTCAGCGTAAAATTGCTGAAGGCTTAAACGCCGCAGAAAAAGCAAAAGCAGATTTAGCGACCGCGGAGCAAAATGTACAGCAGGAGCTTGATGTTGCAAAAACTAAAGCTGCTGCGCTAATTGAGCAAGCGAACAAGAGCGCCAATCAGCTTGTTGAAGATGCAAAATTGCAAGCCCAAGCGGAAGGCGAACGCATTCGTCAACAAGCGCAAGCCTCTATCGACCAAGAAATCAATCAAGCGCGCGAATCATTGCGTGCCCAAGTTGCTGAACTGGCTGTACTTGGTGCTGAAAAGATTTTGCAAGACAAAGTCGATGTGCAAAAACATGCCAGTATGTTAGACCAACTGGCGGCGAAGCTGTAATTGTGAGGATATCATGGCTGACTTATCAACCTTAGCACGACCGTACGCTAAAGCCGCGTTTGACTATGCCAATGAAAACGGGGTAGTAAATGAGTGGGAAAACTTCTTATTTATTGCCGCTACCGTTGTCAATGACAAGTCGTTCAGTACTTGGCTAGACAATCCAGCTGTTTCTGCTGAGCATAAGTCAGCTGCTTTGGTCGATCTTTATGATACGCAAGTAGCTAGCGCGAATGATTCTGCTTTTAAGCAGTTATTAGGTGAGACCCAAGGGGCTCGTCATGACCAAAACGCCAGCTATCCTAAAGTATCAGTAGCACTTAGTAACTTCGTTAAACAGTTATCAGAACAAGAGCGTCTGGCGCTGCTTCCTGAAGTTTATGAGCATTATCGCCGTCACAAGGCAATAAGCTTAAAGCAGCTTGACGCTTATGTGACCTCTGCTTATCCATTAACTGATGCTCAGCGTCAGACGCTGCAAACGCGTCTTGCTGACTCGCTCAATGCGAGCGTGGTGATTCACGAGTCGGTTGATCCAAGTCTATTGGCGGGCGCTACGATTAAAGTCGGTGACAAAGTTATCGATGATTCGATGCGTGGCAAGTTACAACAGTTAAAAACACAGCTAACGGCCTAATGCCAATCATCCGTGCAGCTTACTAAAGCTTGCGTGATATAAGAGCATTTAAGTCAGTGGCGGGTTATCATAAATTAAAGGAAACAAGGCAATGCAACAATTGAATCCAGCGGAAATCAGTAATCTGATTAAGCAGCGTATTCAAGACCTTGATGCGGGTGCAACTGCAAAGAATGAAGGCACGATTGTCAAAGTATCTGACGGTATCGTGCAGATTCATGGTCTTGAAGATGCCATGTACGGCGAAATGATTGAGTTTGAAGGTGAAATCTACGGAATGGCGCTTAACTTAGAGCGTGATTCTGTTGGTGCAGTAGTATTAGGCGACTTCCTAAAACTACAAGAAGGTCAAAAAGCCTATTGTACTGGTCGCATTTTGGAAGTACCCGTAGGTCCTGAGTTGCTAGGCCGTGTTGTTGATGCGTTAGGTAACCCTATTGATGGCAAAGGTCCTATCGATGCCAAGATGACTGATAAAGTCGAAAAAATCGCCCCAGGCGTAATCGACCGTCAATCAGTTGATCAACCAGTCATGACTGGTTATAAAGCCGTTGATACCATGATTCCAATCGGTCGTGGTCAGCGTGAGCTTATCATTGGTGACCGTCAGACGGGTAAAACCGCGATGGCTATCGATGCGATCATTGCGCAAAAAGCATCTGGTATTAAATGTGTATACGTCGCAATCGGTCAAAAACGTTCTACCATTGCTAACGTGGTACGTAAGCTTGAGCAAACTGGTGCCCTTGAATATACCACTGTGGTGGTCGCTTCAGCGTCAGAACCAGCAGCACTTCAATATATCGCACCGTACTCAGGTTGTACGATGGGCGAATACTTCCGTGACCGCGGCGAAGATGCACTGATTGTTTTTGATGATTTATCAAAACAAGCCGTTGCTTATCGTCAGATTTCACTATTGCTACGTCGTCCGCCAGGTCGTGAAGCCTATCCTGGTGACGTATTCTACTTACACTCACGTTTACTTGAGCGTGCATCACGCGTAAACGCGGCATACGTAGAAAAATTCACCAACGGTGAAGTGGTTGGTAAAACCGGTTCTTTGACCGCGCTACCTATCATTGAAACTCAAGCTGGTGACGTCTCTGCATTCGTACCAACCAACGTGATTTCAATCACTGATGGTCAGATTTTCTTAGAGTCTAGCTTATTTAACTCAGGTATCCGTCCAGCAGTCAACGCTGGTATCTCGGTATCGCGTGTTGGTGGTGCTGCTCAGACGAAGATTATCAAAAAGCTGTCTGGTGGTATCCGTACTGCATTAGCTCAGTATCGTGAATTGGCAGCATTTGCTCAGTTTGCATCAGACCTTGATGATGCGACTCGCGAACAGCTTGATCATGGTGAGCGCGTGACTGAATTGATGAAGCAAAAACAATATCAGCCAATGTCTATCTCTGAGCAAGCCGCCGTTATTTATGCGTCGAACGAAGGCTTCTTAGCAGACGTTCCTGTTGAAAAAATTGGTTCTTTTGAAGAAGCTTACTTACGCTATATGCATGATGAGCAGAGTGAATTGATGCGTGAGATTGATGACACTGCGAATTATAATGATGATATCGCAGGTCGTTTAAAGTCATCTTTAGAGACCTTTAAACAAAATCACAGTTATTAATTTAACGGGTTAAACCTGAAGTGGTTAGCGCTCTGCTTTAGAGCGCAAAAAGTGGCGTATTATCTGAAAAATTTTAAGTATAGAGATTTTCCTTTAAGATAATCGCGCCGCTATTTTAACCAATAAAGGTCTAAGATTGCGTCATGCCACAAGATGTAAAGACATTATTTCGATAAGTTCAGTGTTTTATATTAAATGATTGTTGCATACGCCCATGCTTTTTAACCCTCTTATATTGGAATCATTATGGCAAGCTTAAAAGAGATACGTGCCAAAGTCACCAGTATTAAAAGTACCCAGAAAATTACTCGCGCTATGCAAATGGTAGCCGCTAGTAAAATGCGCCGTGCCCAAGAGCGCATGGAAGTGGGTCGCCCGTATGCTGATAGTATGCGCCGGGTTATTTCGCATTTGGTGCATGCCTCATCAGATTACAAACACCCATATATGGTCTCGCGTCCCGTTGATAAAGTTGGCTATATCGTCATCACATCAGATCGCGGCCTAGCGGGTGGTTTGAATATTAACCTATTCAAAGCTTTATCTAAAAGCATTCAGCAGTATCAAGACCAGTCCGTACAAGCCGAGTTTGCCGTTATTGGTGCTAAAGGCGTGAGTTTCTTTAAAAACTTCGGTGGTAAAGTCACTTCAGCCGTTACTGACTATGGTGATAAACCGACGTTTGAGCAATTAAACGCGCCAGTGCAAGCGATGTTAGAAGACTATAGCAACGGTAAATTAGACCGTATTTATGTGGTCTATAACCAGTTTGTCAACGCCATGACTCAAAAACCGATTGTCAACCAATTGGTACCTTTACCAGAGGGTTCATTTGGTGATGAAGAAAGTGGTATACAAACAGAGCTGAGCTGGGATTATATCTACGAGCCTGACATTAAAACCTTGATTGATGAATTACTTGGTCGCTATATCGAGTCGATTGTCTATCAAGCGGTAATGGAAAACATTGCCTCTGAGCAGTCTTCACGTATGGTTGCGATGAAAGCGGCAACAGATAATGCTGGTGACCTAATTAACGATTTACAGTTGGTTTATAATAAGCTGCGTCAAGCGGCGATTACCCGAGAAATCTCGGAAATCGTTGGCGGTGCTGCTGCTGTTTCATAATTGAAACCCTTTATAAAACCCACTATATACAGAAGTTCAAGGAGAACGCAATGAGTAGCGGTCGTATTGTACAGATTATTGGCGCGGTTCTTGACGTTGAGTTTGACCGTAACGAAGTTCCTCAAATTTTTGATGCCTTGCAAGTAGACGGCACTGAAACCACCCTAGAAGTACAGCAACAGCTAGGTGATGGTATCGTACGTACTATTGCGATGGGTTCAACCGAAGGTTTAAAACGTAACCTACCAGTGACCAATACAGGCGCACCTATTTCTGTACCAGTCGGTATGGGTACCTTAGGTCGCATCATGGATGTTCTTGGTCGTCCTATCGATGAAGAAGGTCCGGTCGCAGCAGATGAGCGCTGGTCTATTCACCGTGAAGCCCCAAGCTATGCAGAACAGTCAAACAGTACTGAGCTGCTAGAGACTGGTATTAAAGTTATCGATTTGCTTTGCCCGTTTGCGAAAGGTGGTAAAGTTGGTCTGTTTGGTGGTGCTGGTGTTGGTAAAACCGTCAACATGATGGAGTTGATCAACAACATCGCCCTTAAACACGAAGGTCTATCCGTGTTTGCTGGTGTCGGTGAGCGTACCCGTGAAGGTAACGACTTCTATCACGAAATGCAAGAGGCTGGTGTTGTCAACGTTGAAGACTTTAGCAAATCTAAAGTTGCGATGGTATATGGTCAGATGAATGAGCCACCAGGTAACCGTTTACGTGTTGCACTGTCTGGTTTGACCATGGCTGAGTACTTCCGTGATACCAAAGATCCTGCCACTGGCAAAGGTCGTGACGTATTATTGTTCGTTGATAACATCTATCGTTATACGCTAGCGGGTACTGAAGTATCGGCACTGCTAGGCCGTATGCCATCAGCGGTTGGTTATCAGCCAACGCTAGCTGAAGAGATGGGTATGCTGCAAGAGCGTATTACTTCAACGCAATCAGGTTCAATTACTTCGGTACAAGCGGTATATGTACCTGCGGATGACTTGACCGATCCATCACCAGCAACGACGTTTGCTCACTTGGATGCGACAGTGGTACTAAGCCGTGATATCGCTTCACAAGGTATCTATCCTGCGGTTGATCCACTAGATTCAACCTCACGTCAGCTTGACCCATTGGTTATCGGTGAAGAGCATTACAACGTTGCGCGTGGTGTTCAAGAAGTGTTACAGCGTTATAAAGAGCTAAAAGACATCATCGCCATTCTAGGTATGGATGAGTTGTCAGAAGAAGATAAACTGGTCGTTTATCGCGCTCGTAAGATTCAGCGCTTCTTGTCACAGCCATTCCACGTAGCGGAAGTCTTTACTGGTGCTCCTGGTAAATATGTGCCATTACGCGATACCATTGCTAGCTTTAAAGCAATCATCGCTGGTGAGTACGATGATCTACCAGAGCAAGCTTTCTATATGGCAGGCGGCATCGACGAAGTTGTTGCTAAAGCAGAAAAAATGAAGTCTTCTGCAGCGTAAGTGGTATTGGTATGGGCTAACGAGTAGGTATAATATAACCTTTATATCTACTCCTCAGTAACGCATCGCAGTTTTTACTGTTTTTTGATCGCGCTTTGATGGTAAGGAATTAAGTATGGCAACATTACAATGTCGCGTCGTAAGTGCTCGTGAAGAGTTGTATTCAGGCGAAATTAGCATGTTAATAGCTAGTGGTACCGAAGGCGAAATTGGTATATTGCCAGGTCACACCCCGCTTATTACTTTGCTAAAACCCGGTCCGATGCGCGTACAAACACCTAACGGTGGAGAAGAAGTCATTTATGTATCTGGCGGTGTGTTAGAAGTACAACCAAAAATGGTCACCGTACTTGCTGATACCGCGATGCGTGCACACAATCTTGATGAGAGTAAAATCGTTGAAGCACGTAAGAAAGCTGAGCAAATGCTGGTCAACCAATCTGATACCGTACAAACCAATGCGGCATTAGCGTCATTGGCAGAATCAGTCGCCCAGCTGCAGACTATTCGTAAATATAAAAACCGCGCCTAGCACATTGTTACGCTTTAGTTTTTGTTATAAACATAAAAACAGTCCATTAGGGACTGTTTTTTTATGCCTGTTCTTCTAATAGTTAGCTTTTTAGTAGTTAGCGCTTAATATTTGCCATAGCTCAGACATTTACTATAGTGAGTGAAAAGTAATATCGATACAGCACGCACTGCTGATATCAGTTTTTCTTGCTTACTGTGCTTGCCGCAGACAGAGGCTACAAAAAATTGATATCAGCAATACCGTAGCGTTTTTAGGATATTTTGCCTATATTTGAAATATCTCCTAGGTTATGCAATATTTATCAAAAACTAAACTGATTTTCATAAAATGATGGAAAAGTGACTAGCGGCAACGCAGATATATGGTTATATTAGAGCGTAGCAACCACGTTTTTTCTTTTAAAAGTTTATTAGCTTTTTTAACGATATTTAACGACATTTATTATTTCGGCTTTTAAAGCGTTGGTTCGATATAAGACCAGTAGAATGATTGAATAAAATTTATCCTATGCCTTTTAAAGTTAATAAGAGGTATAATTTTTGGACGCAAACTAACGTTTTATAGGACGTAGTTTATAGGTTTTGTTACCAACTATAAGCTATAGTATAGGAAGCTGTGTGTTTAATAGTATACTGTGCTACCAAGTTTGTAACCGTGTTACGGTCACTGCCTGTATTGGCTTACAAATTGATTGAGTTACGGTGCTATTAATTTACCGCTCTTATTTTCACCGCTTTTAAATAAGATGTATTAGAGGATATAACAATGACAACGAATGAAGAAGACAACACCCCCCGAATCTTGATTGTTGAGGATGACGAGCGCTTAGCTATGTTGACCCAAGATTACTTGGTTAAAAATGGTTTAGAAGTGGCAATTGAAACCGATGGTAATCGCGCCATTCGCCGTATTGTCAATGAACAACCAGATTTGGTCGTACTTGATGTCATGCTTCCTGGTAGCGATGGCTTGACGGTATGCCGTGAAGTACGTCCCCACTATCAGAATCCTATTTTGATGCTGACCGCGCGCACAGAAGACATGGATCAGGTTTTGGGTCTTGAAATGGGCGCTGATGACTATGTCGCTAAGCCTGCGCAGCCACGTGTATTGCTTGCCCGTATCCGTGCTTTATTACGCCGCTCAGAAAATGCGCCATCAGAAGATGTGCCGCAGCGTCTTGAGTTTGGTGAGTTGGTTATCGATAACGGTGGTCGCTCAGTGAATTTGGGTGATGAATTGGTTGATTTCACCAGTGCCGAATATGATTTATTATGGTTACTTGCGTCTAATGCTGGTCGTATCTTGTCACGTGAAGATATCTTTGAGCGTCTACGGGGTATCGAATATGACGGTCAAGATCGCTCAATCGACGTACGTATCTCGCGTATCCGTCCAAAAATTGGTGATGATCCAGAAAATCCTAAACGTATCAAAACCGTGCGCAGTAAAGGCTATTTGTTCGTTAAAGAAGGCAATTAACAGCGTATTGTTAATGCAATTCTCTTTACTAAAATACTTTTTAATAAAAAACCAGCGTAAAGCTGGTTTTTTATGGTCTAAACTTTAATTTTTAAACTTAAATGCTGCGTTATGTGGTTTAATTGAGCGATAATTATGGATGCTAGATTAATAGTATAGTGAGTGAAAAGTAATATCGATACATCATGCACTGCTAATATCAATTTTTCTTGCTTGCTGTGCCTGCGCAGACAGAGGCTACAAAAAATTGATATCAGCAACACTGTAGCGTTTTTAGGATATTTTGATTATATGAGATAAATTGCGCTGCAAGAATTTCTCTTCTTCCTTTATCAATAATTTTTTATTAGGTTGGTCACGGCACGTATGTCATTAGTTTCTTCTCTTAAACACAGTATCTTTGTTCGTATTTATGCTGGACTGCTCATTGTCTGTTTGTGTGTGGCATTATTTGCGCAATTGTTGATGGATACGATCAATAAAGAACGCGTCCAATCTTACCGCGAAAATATGGCTACGGGCGCTTTTCATATCGTTGCTGAAGGCATTGCCCATCAAGAAAGCGAATCGCAGCGTGAGTATTGGCTGTCGGATGCTAGTAGCTTATTTGGCGCAGAATTTAACATTGTGCCTATTAACGAGGTCGATTTTAATGCCAGTGAGCTGCGCCGTTTTGAAAAAGGCAATACCGTCGTTCGCTATGTTGCCCAGCCTATTTACGCCGATGTTTATTATCGCTTGCCAGACAACGAGAGTGTTTTAACCGCACGTATCTCGCAAGTGACCGAGCAGCAAGTACGCGCTATCGCGGTATTTTTGCTTGATGATTTGTCTTATTACGCGACTTTATCCGATAAGCGTGCGCGTTTGGCAGAACTAGAAGAAAAATTCTCTTTTCCATTAGAATTTAGAGCGATCAATACCCTTAATTTAGACCCCGATCAAATGGCACGCTTACGCCGCGATGAGGTCGTCATCTTATTACAAGATACCAATACCAGTAAAAGTAATTCGTCGATTAAAGTGGTCGTGCCGTCTGAAATCAATGATATGGCGATTTTAATCGGGCCGGTACCTTTGTTTAACTGGTTCCCGCTCAATCTGATTGTCAGTATGATTTTGATCAGTATGTTCCTGATCAGCTTAGGCGTGTATGCGCTTATTTTCCCGCTAGAGCGCAAGCTGCAACTGATTCAAGTGGGCGTTAACGAAGTCAGTAAAGGCAATCTTGATATCAAAGTGCAGGTTATCGGACAAGATGAAATTGCGCGTCTATCCGCGACCTTTAATGCGATGACGGCACATATTAAGCGTTTGATTGAATCGCAGCGCGAGCTGACGCGGGCAGTATCGCACGAACTGCGAACGCCGGTTGCACGTATTCGTTTCGCTGTCGATATGCTGGCAGATACCGATGATGAAGATTCGCGCTTTATGCAGCGTGATTATATTGATGAAGATATCGAAGCGTTAAATGGTTTGATTGATGAGATTTTAACGTACGCCAAACTTGAAGAAGGCTCACCAAAACTGGATTTAGAACCGGTCAATCTGCGCGAGTTGCTTGAGCAAATTGAGCGTGAAACCAATGCTTTAGGCAAACCGATTAAGATAGTAACCAATCTGCCAAATGCGAAAGTGACAGCGGTTGCGGATAGACGTTACCTGCACCGGGTGATTCAGAACTTAGCCGGAAATGCTTTACGTTATGCCGAAACCACGATTATCATTAGTGCGGGAGTGAAAAAAGGCAATGCTTTTGTCAGCGTAGAAGATGATGGGCACGGTATTCCTGAAGCCGACCGTGAAAAAGTCTTTATACCATTTTCACGCTTGGACGATAGTCGTACACGTGCCTCAGGTGGTTATGGTTTGGGCTTGTCTATCGTATCGCGTATCGCTTTTTGGTTTAATGGCAATATGAAAGTAGACGAGAGCCGTGAGCTTGGCGGCGCACGCTTTGTCATGACTTGGCCGATTAAACCATTGACCCAAGTCCTTGCTGCCGATGAGTTGACGCAAGAAAAAAGTGAACGCGATTTCGATGCTTAATCTTTTATAATGACCGATAAATTGATATTGATAATTTATTAAAATGATTGAAATGAGCTTAATAGTAAAGGAGGGCAAAGGATGCCGTATTTATTTGGTGGTTTAGTGGTATTGAACGCAGCAGCGCTTGGGTATTATTTATTTTTGCAGCAGCCAACCAGCACTGAGACGCTAAAGGCTGCGCAGCAAGAAATAACCCAGCCTTTAACCTTTAGCAATAGTGCCGAGTACATTCCTCCAGTTATTGGTACTAAAAAGTAGGGCTATTAAAGTGGCCAATAACGATCAGTTATTAGCCACACTCTGATGTTGTCTGTTATTTCTATTTATTTAACGTTCATTTATTTTATTGGTCGTCTATATTGGTAGTAGCATTAAATGGTTTATCATTATCAGCAGCCAATGGCGGCTCTCCGGCAACTTTGGAAATAAGTGGGATACGAACACAGACTTGTAGACCGCCATCTGGATGATTGATGGCCTCGACCGTCCCATGATGCAAACGCGCGATACGATCGACAATTGCTAAACCAAGTCCGCTACCCTGAGTAGTACGCGCTGACTCCCCGCGCTCAAACGGTTGCATGATACGCTCTAATTGGTCTTCTGCGACGCCCGCACCGCAGTCGCGCACGCATATCAATAACTGCTCTTTTGCTTCTTTATTGACCTCATTTTCAGTCACTACATCGCTGTCTTCTACTACCGTTTTTTCTATGAATGTCGGCACCACGGTAGCGGATAAATAAATGGGCGGTTTGCCGTAACGTTTGGCGTTATTGACCAAGTTAATCACCAAGCGTTTGATAGACATTGGCCGCACGGGCACCATTTTTTGACATTCGGATTGATAAATAAACTCTAGCGGCGCAAATTGCACCATAATTTCATTAAATATGGTGTCCAAATTGGTCAGGCGCACTGGCTCATCGGAACCGTCTTTCATAAAGGAAATAAACTGCTCCAAAATCGCATCCATATCTTCGATATCGTAAATCAAACCTTCTCGAAAAAATTCATCAGGCAGCATCTCAGCGGTTAAACGCATACGGGTCAGCGGCGTGCGCAAGTCGTGCGAGATACCCGCCAGCATAATCGTCCGCTCTTTTTGTGCTTGATTGAGGGTAGTAAATAAGCGATTAAATGCCATATTGACTTGGCGGATCTCAGTGGGACCATTATGGGTCGGTAAAGTGGTAGCGTGGCCGAGGCGAATATAGTTGGTCGCCGCGCGCTGCAAATAGCGTAGTGGACGATTTAATTGCCGCGCTAATAAAATAATGGTCAGCAAGGTTAAAATTGGTAGGCCAACTAAAAACAATACTAATAAAGCGGGACTGTACTGCGAATAATACACCACCGGCTCGCGAATCCAAAAGCTGGTATCGCGACTGTCTTGCACCCACAGCTGCGGCGTTGGTTTAAACTTAAAATATACCTCTACTGGACGACCCAGTTGCGCGCCAATTTCGCGCTGCAATACATCGGTAAAGACGCCAACAAACGCCTTATCTTCTATCACCGGAAAATCGCTAGGATTATTGACCACCACCACATGCGAATGCTGATAAATCCATTGCCGGACGGCCGGCACATTTTTCCAGTCTTTATTGACGCTGTTCATCAAGCGTAATTCACTGGTCAGATAGCGCGCATGATTTTTAAGCTCTGGCAAATACAGACTGCGCCAAAAAAACGAAATCGACACCCCGACGCTAATAATGACGATAAAAGCGACCATCAAGGTGGTGAGCCAACTGTTAGAGTAGGAGCGTGCGAGCCAACCTTTGCGCTGTGGCTGTGATTTTGCGGTGGTCATATATATCCAAAAAATTAATCAAAATATGGGTAAGGTGATTTTCTTTAAAATGGCAGCTAAAGCAGGTAAGTAAGGTATTTGGTGGTGTATCAGAAAGTATGCTGAGGAAATAAAAGGAGGAGTGACAGCCAGAGCAAGATGATATATTTGAGGTTATGAAGACACAAATAGATATCAGTTGCCCCGACTGTCACAGTAATAGTCTAAAGAAAAATGGCAAAAAAAGCTATGGCAAGCAGAATTATCAATGTAAGAACTGCAAACGTCAGTTTATTGGCGACCATGCCTTAACTTATCATGGCTGTCA
>NZ_PJBX01000135.1:0-23859 GCF_002836335.1 Psychrobacter sp. Sarcosine-02u-2
GTGTCTTCAATTGGATAAGCCCTAAATAATAGTTACAATACCGCATCTATTGAGTCGATGCGAGAAATACAAGTTATGGCAAGAAAAGCATTAACAGATACGCTTTGGGATCAATTGCAATCGACGATGATAAAGTACGGCTGCTATCAAACTCAAAACAGCCGAGAGATCATGGAAGCCATACTGTGGAAACTACGCACAGGGGCGCCTTGGCGTGACATACCTGAAGAATTATGTTCGTGGAAAACAGCCTATAGTCGTTTCAACCGCTGGTCGAAAACTGGCTTATGGGCGGATTTTTTTTTGGCTTTTGAGCAGAAGTTGATACGGAATGGGTATTCACAGACGGAAGCTATGTTCGCTGTCATCAGCATGCAAGTGGAGCTCGGCGTGGTGAAGAGCGAGCAATTGGACAAAGCCGTGGCGGAGCAACTACAAAGATACACCTATCCTGTGATGCCGATGGATATCCGCTCCATTTTAAAATCACTGGGGGTGACGTCCACGACAGTCAAATTGCAGGTGAATTGATTGAGATGATTGGACAGGCAGATTACTTTATCGCTGATAAAGGCTATGACTCAGAGTGTATCAGAGACAAAGCTCGCAGCCATAATATGATACCTGTCATCCCTAAAAGGAAGAATGCCAAACAGCCTAATCCAGAATTTGATAGCTACTTATACAAGCTACGTCATCTTGTTGAAAATATGTTTGCAAGGCTCAAGCATTTTCGTAGTATCGCTACTCGCTATGAAAAGTTAGCTCGTAATTTTAAGTCAATGCTTTATCTGGCATGTACTATCGTTCATTGTAAGATGAATTGAAGACACGCTCTAGTTCTCTGCTAAACATGACCGCCAGCCAATGTCAGGCTACGACCACCATCGACGGCAATTATTTCACCAGTCACATAACTTGCCCGAGCCAAATAAAGCACACTATGGGCAATTTCCTCAGGTTTGCCTATCCGCTGCATAGGAATAGAGTCGATGATGCTTTTTTGCTGCTGCGGGTCAAGCGCTTGGTCGCTATCTGCTTCTGGCAAGATATTGACGCCGGGAGCGACGCCATTGACGCGTACCTCAGGTGCCATATCAAGCGCTAAAGACTGTACCATCATTCGATGTGCCGCCTTTGCCATATTGTAGACGGCATAATTTTTAAAAGGTTTGTTATGCGCATGGATATCGAGTAGGCTAATGATGCAGCCCTGCTGTGTCCTTAAATAAGGATATAAGGCTTGGCTTAATAATAAAGGCGCTTTGGCGTTGGTTAAAAATAATTCATCCCACTGAGCGTGATTGATATGACCAAGCGGACTTGGGTAAAAGCGAGAGGCGTTATGCACTAGGACATCAAGCTGGCCAAAAGCTTGCATGATATTTTGAGTAAATTGCTGTAGCGTCTCGCTATTATTGACAGCCGCCAAATCTGAGATGATGACGACCGCGCTATCAGGGCGACTGTTATTCAGCGCATCCGCTAGGACATTGGCTTCTTGCTCACTATGATGACAATGAATAATGACGCGGTAGCCTTGCTCATGGGCGGCACGAACAATAGCTGCACCAATACGCTTAGCGCCACCGGTGACTACCATTACGGGCGCTGAGGCATGAGAATATTTTGATTGGCTTAAGCTAAATTCTTGGTTCATATTAAAGGTATTTTTATTATGTATAGTAGAATTACTCTAAAATCGATACAGTGCGACTGGGATGAATTTTTCGTAGCCTCTGTGATAACAGCGAGCAAGGAAAATTTATACCAGTCGCAAAAATCTATAACGTGTCGCTTTTATTTTGCACTGACTATAAATTGCTGGTTGAAAGCGCTTGTTTACAAGACAGGTTGTGCTTGTAAATGCTCAATTCTACGTTGTCGTAATGCTTCGCCAATCGCTGGACCTTTTAGATTCTGGTCAATATTATCCATGCTGATTGCATGAAAGCTATTCAACGCGAACATCATTTGGCGGTGCTGTATGGCCAGTTTTAAGACATGACTGGTGACCAAAAGCTGCGAGAGTTTATCGGGCGCTTTATGAGCGCTACAAGTTTGAATAAGATCGATTTTCTCGGCGGCGCTCAGCTGGTCTATGCGGCTAAGATTTTTCGCTTGCTGCACAAATAAAGTGGCGAACTGGCTATGCGCTTTTGGCACCTTTGTACTGTTTCCTATCCCATGAATACCTTTAACCGCTGCCTCTATATTAACCGAAAGAGCTTCTGTAGAGTTTAAAGTAAATAAATCTGTGTTCAGACTGGCCATTAATAACGCCCAGCGCTGCGATAAATTTAATTGCATTTGACCGGCGAAATACAATGCAGTTTGTACAATCTCTCGTATTTGACCGTACTGTTTATCATTCCAAGCTTGCTGTAGTGGAGCAAAATACTCCGTCAACGCCCCAATCTCAAACAGCTGTTGCCAATATACCTGCGGCGATACTTGCATCATAGCACGGCTCGATTCTTGCCAAATGCGCTCACTACTTAAATGCGCAAGCTCGCCTGAGCGCACCAACTCACGCATCAATAGCAAGGTTTCATCGGCAATACTAAAGCCCAAATCATAATAGCGGCCATAAAAACGGGCGGTGCGCAGTACCCGTAATGGGTCTTCACTAAACGCGCTTGATACATGACGCAAGGTTTTGCTATGAATGTCGTTCAAACCGCCATAGTAATCGACTACGTCGCCACTTATCGGCGTATCATCCATAAGGCTTTTGACTTCTATTGCCATTGCATTGACGGTCAAGTCACGACGTTGTAAGTCTTCACGTAACGTCACATCAGGGCTGGCATGTACGCTAAAGCCTTGATAGCCCAGCCCTTGTTTGCGCTCTGTACGCGCCAGCGCATACTCTTCATGACTTATAGGATGCAAAAAAACCGGAAAGTCTGCGCCCACTTGCTGAAATCCTGCCTCTAACATTTCGGTGACCGTCGCGCCAACGACGACAAAGTCTTTGTCTTTGATAGGACGACCCAATAATTGGTCACGGACAGCGCCGCCGACGAGATACACTTGCATAATAGTCTCTTTCTAATTATTCAATATTTGCCATATTATTCTACCCAAAAAAAACCAGTCAACACCGATATAAGTATTGACTGGTTTTAGTATAGCAGACGGTTTCTATAAATGAACGCTAGAAGACCGTCGTAATAAGGCGTTTATATATGACATAAACGACTATTTTTGCTCATTGATTAAGTCTTGAGCTTCAGTAACTGCAAGCGCTGTCATATTGACCACACGGCGTGCTGTCGCTGATGGAGTTAGGATATGCACAGGTTTGCTCGCGCCTAGCAAAATAGGTCCAATAGACGCACTGCCAGTTGCCGTTTTTAGTAGGTTGAAAGCAATATTTGCGGAATCAAGCGTTGGCAAGATAAGCAAGTTTGCTGAGCCTTTTAGGTTACTTGATGGTAAGTCGTTGGCACGAATATGCTCATCAAGGGCCGCATCACCTTGCATCTCACCGTCGAAGTCAAAGTCGACATTCATTTCTGTCAGTAGCTCATACACTCGACGCATTTTTACTGCGCTTTCGCGGTCTGAGGTACCAAAGTTTGAATGCGAAACCAAAGCCACACGCGGCGTAATATTAAAGCGACGTAATTGATCGGCTGCAAGAACCGTCATTTCAGCCAATTGCTCAGCCGTTGGGTCTTCATGGATGTAAGTGTCGGCAATAAAGATATTACGATCTTGCATCAATACCGCATTCATCGCATAAAAATCGCTGACGCCTGCTTTTTTGTCGATAACTCGGCTGACGTATTTTAAATGCAGATGATAGTAGCTAAAAGTACCACAAATCATGCCATCAGCATCACCGTTTTCAACCAGTAGAGCACCGATTAAAGAAGTCTTACGGCGGACATCACGGCGCGCAAGCTCAATACTGACACCATTGCGTTTGTTTTTCTCGTAGTACCCTTGCCAGTAGTCTTTATAGCGTGGGTCATCATCTTGATTAATAATGGTGATGTTCTCGCCATCTTTTAGACGCAGCGCCAATCTTTCAATGTTCTTTTCGATAATCGCTGGGCGACCAACCAAGATTGGATGCGCCAATTGCTCATCAATGACTACTTGTACGGCAAGCAGTACGTTGCGGTCTTCACCTTCACAGTAAACAATGCGTTTAGGATCAGCTTTCGCGCGGGCAAAGATAGGCTTCATCACAAATGCTGAGTTATAAACAAACTCAGACAAACGTTGACGATAGGCTTTCATATCAGAGATAGGCAGGGTTGCTACGCCAGAATCCATCGCCGCTTTGGCAACCGCAGAGGCGATTTCGATGATTAGGTTTGGCTCAAGCGGACCGGGAATTAGATATTCACGGCCAAAGCTTGGCGTGCTCTCAACGTTTTTCACGTTGTTCATTGGTGTCGCTTCAACATGCGCCATCGCCGCAATGGCTTTTACGCAAGCGATTTTCATCTCTTCATTAACGGTGGTTGCGCCAACGTCAAGCGCACCGCGGAAGATGTAAGGGAAGCATAGCGCGTTGTTTACTTGGTTTGGATAATCTGAGCGACCGGTTGCCATGATTACGTCTGGACGTACGGCGTGCGCCAATTCTGGCATAATTTCAGGTGTTGGGTTGGCAAGAGCAAAGACAATCGGGTCTTTTGCCATACGGCGCACCATGTCTTCAGTCAAGGTGCCAGGCATTGATAGGCCTAAGAACATATCGACATCATCCATCACTTCTTCGATGGTAGTGGCGGTGGTATTGCGCGCATAACGCTGCTTGGTTTCATCAAGGTTTTCACGGCTGGTGGTAATGATACCGCGTGAGTCTGATACAAAGATATTGTTTTTATCTACGCCCAGCGCACAAATGATATCCAAGCAAGAGATGGCTGCCGCACCTGCGCCAGAGCAGACCACTTTAATCTCTTCGATTCTTTTGCCAGTAATGAGTAAAGCATTTAACATCGCCGCAGCCACAATAATTGAGGTACCATGTTGGTCATCGTGGAATACCGGAATATTCATGCGCTCACGCAATTCGCGCTCGATTTTGAAACATTCTGGGGCTTTGATGTCTTCAAGGTTAATACCACCAAAAGTAGGCTCAAGCGAGGCAACCGCTTCGATGAACTTATCTGGATCATTTTGGGCAATTTCAATATCAAAAACGTCAATACCAGCAAATTTTTTGAATAAAACCCCTTTACCTTCCATGACAGGCTTAGAGGCCAATGGACCAATATTCCCTAAACCAAGCACCGCAGTACCATTGGTGATCACGCCGACCAAGTTGCTACGAGCAGTATATTTAGCCGCTAACGCTGGATCTCTTTGAATCTCAAGACAAGGTATCGCAACCCCTGGAGAGTAAGCAAGTGCCAAATCGCGTTGGTTGGCCAGTTGCTTGATAGGCGTAACTGAGATTTTACCGGGGCGCGGAAACTCATGGTAGTGTAAGGCAGATTGTTCAAACTGCTCTTTTTCCGTAGTAGGGGTGTCCGTATTCAAAGTGATATCGTCATTCATAATAATTGCCATGGTTGGAATAATTGGAATAAAGTAAATGGTGATAAAAACCAATGTCTATGCTTCAAAATCATGACTATGATAATGAAGGCACATTTATACTAAATACTAAAAAGGTCGTGCTCGGCGACTAGACATCAGCGTAAAAACAGCAATCTCACAGGAAGCGTTATTCTAGCACTATTGGCATTTCACTGCCTAGTCAACTCGGCGCAATCGTGCGAACAATACGATCAAATGATATTCATTATTTTGCTGGTTGATAATGGCAAAAAATACAGTGAAATATCAACCTTAATTGCATAATGTTTCAAAACATTACACAGTGTCGAGTTATTAAGACGAGCAGCTAATTGGCAGCTGTGGCGCATGGGGCGCAGGCGGTGTGGTATCAAGCTCAGTGGCCATGTCTTGGACGTTGTAAGGATTAGCAAGCAAATCAAAGACGCGATTTAATTCATCAAACTGCCCTTGTTCCGCCGCCGTAATCGCGCGCTGCGCCACACTATTACGTAGTATATAAACCGGATTGTTGCTACGCATCTGCTCAATAGCTACCTCGCCAGCTAACGCCTCTAGCGCTGCTAAATACCTTGTTGACCATTGTTGCCAAACGTGCTGTGCCTCATTATTAAACTCAGCAGTCATTTTTGCCAGCAGCTCTTGCTCATAAGGATGTTCATTTGGCGCGACCAAACCCAATAGCGCGCGAAAACTGTTGCTATAGTCGAGCAAATTATCTTCTAACAAAGTTAACCACTCAAAAGCAAGGGTCAAACTTTCTTTAGTGTGCGGCAGCCCAAGCTTACGGCAGAGTCCTTGCTGGTAATGCTGCATAAAGGTCGCTTCATACGGCGCTAGGCAATCAGCCAAGGTATCGCGTGTTACGCCATTTAAGCGCATAAAGTGCGGGAGCCAAATATTTAAGTTCCAATGACCGATAGCAGGTTGGTTTTGATAGGCATAACGTCCAGTATGATCAGAATGATTGTTAATCCACGCAGGGTTAAAGCGCTCCATAAAACCAAACGGACCAAAGTCTAAGGTACTGCCCGTAATCGATAGGTTGTCAGTATTCATCACCCCATGGGCAAAGCCAATCAATTGCCAATCGGCAATCATACGTGCGGTTCGCTCAACCACCGCTTGTAAAAATGTTAAGACTGGCGCTTCACTGTCACGGCATTCTGGATAGTAAGTATCAATCATATAGTCGGTAAACTCGCCAAGTAAGTCGGGTGCAAAGCTTGCAATCCACTCAACATGACCGAGGCGAATATGGCTGTCAGCGACGCGCATCAATGCCGCGCCTGCTTCCATACGCTCACGGCGGACACGTGTATCAGACACCACAAATCCTAAAGCATTAGACGAAGGAATGCCAAGCTGGGTCAGCGCATGGCCGCATAAATACTCGCGAATGGTACTACGTAACACCGCGCGCCCATCGCCCATGCGTGAGTAAGGGGTTAGACCAATGCCCTTTAAATGTAAATCTTGTAATTTATCATTATTATCGAGCACTTGCGCCATGAGTAAACCCCGCCCATCGCCCAATTGTCCGGCCCACTGTCCGAACTGGTGACCAGCATAGGCCATGGACAGCGGTCGAAACTCAGCTGGCACGTATTGACCCCCTAATATTTCAACCCAACGCGCCATCAGCTCATCGTCATCGAGCCAGCCTAATTGCTTGGCAACTTCGGTGTTAAAGTGACCAGCGCGCGGATTATCAAGCGGTGTCGGCTGCTGTTCATGATAAAGGCGAGTATCTAATGTGACGTAAGTATTTTGATAGCGCATAGGTGCGTTCCAATATAGAGGTATGTATTTTTAATATAAAAACTTAAGGTTAAAAGCGAGTAATGAAAGCGTGTAAAGAGAGTAATAAACTTACTATAGCATAGCCTTAATAATGCCGCGTTTCACTCTGTCCATCTCTTGTAATTGCTGTATAAACAGTGCGCGAGCAAAAATAATAAGTATGTAAACGAGCAGCGCACAACTCATGGCTGAAAAAAACCCCCTATCTTTACAGATAGAGGGCAGGAGAAACGTACAATAAAAACTAAGATAATAAATCTATAAACGTTTACGCCGCTTTTGGACTTTGACCGATAGAGCGAAACGCCGTTTTTAGATTGCTGTTATGCGCCAGTATCTTTTGCTCAACTTTGGCATAGTCGTGCTTTAGCATCTCTTCAACTTCATGCAGGCGATCGGCAAACTCGGTCTTTTTTAGCTCAATAGTTTTGGCTTTTAGCGCTTTCCATTCTTCGACCGTTTGCGTAAAGGCTTCATATTCAAACTTGATACGATCTTGGAAACTCTTCATCGCATGTGGAATATCTAGACCGTTCGCAGTAACACTATCAATCTGCTGTTGAGCCTTTTTGAACTGCATTTGCACTTCAGCATGCTTAATGGTGGTGTCGTCAACCGTGCGTAATTCGCTGGTTAGCCCAAGTTTAGATAAGCCCAAGATGAGCCATTTAGTTGGATCATATTGCCACCATTTCACGCCATTACGATAGTCGTATTGGAAGAAGTGATGATAGTTATGATAACCCTCACCCCACGTAAAGATAGCAAGGAAAAAGTTATCGCGTGCACTATTGGTATCCGTATAAGGACGCGTACCAAACATGTGGCATAGCGAGTTAATAAAGAAGGTAAAGTGGTGGGTCAGTACCAAGCGCAGTAGACCTGCCAATACGAGCGTGCCCCAAACGTCACCGATTAACCAACCAATTGCCGCAACCATCGCAACGTTGGTAGCCAGTACCCATAAACCATAGTATTTATGCTGAATCTGTAGCACTTTATCTTTGGTCAAATCAGGAATGTTTTTATAATCAAAGCGACCACTAGGATAATTGCGTAACATCCAACCGATATGACTGAACCAAAAACCACGCCTTGCTGAATAAGGATCTTCCATGCGGTCATCAACATGACGATGATGCGTACGGTGGCCCGATACCCAGTCAAAAGCAGAGCCTTGAACCGCAAGGGTTGAGCCAAGTAATAGGAAGTTTTTTACCAAGGGATGGGCTTTATAAGCGCGATGCGACAATAGGCGGTGATAGCCTGCAGTGATACTAATACCGGTCCAAACCATAAAGGCACCAAATACACCCCAAACCGGCGCACTAACTTGATGGGTCAGTAAGTACCATGGCGTAATGACGGCAGCAGCAATAGGCGTTGCAATCAGAAAAATCGCTGGAACCAAGTTGATTGGCGACTTTTGAAATTCAAGCTCAAGCGGATCGATACCCTCATAGTTAGCGACTGCATTGGCATCTTTATAACCGCTCGTCGTCGCAAACTGCGTATCGGCAGCCTCATCAGTTTTGCTTTTGCCAGTATCAAGCCACGTATTCACGCGCAGCGCCTGAGTACCAGCATGCTGTATAAGCGAATCACCCGACTTCATGGCGAAACGCAAGCCCTTAAGTGGTAAGCCTATTACTTTTTTAGCAATCATGTAATATTCCTAATGATATTAATTTCAGCCTCCATATTACCCTAAAAGACTAGTAAAGTGAACAGTTATACACTAGAAAAATATTGCTAAATAACAATAACTTGTAGGAGTTATGGTAGTGATTAACCCAAATAATCCCTTACTTATCAGCAATTAAGTGAAAGTGTAAGTAAAAAGATAAATATGTGTGCGATAAAAATGTATAAATGACTATCAGGCAATTAATTAGCTGGCTTTTTTAAGCCATTTTCAAGCAAGATTTTTGGATATAAAGAGAAAGAGGGCGTGGGAGGTTTACTTACTTAGCGCGTGAGAAAATAGGTTGGATAATCGGTGATGATGACGTCGACTTGCCACGTAATAAGTTGTTTAATCATCTCGCTATCATTGACGGTCCACGCGCTGACTGGTAAGTGATAACGATGACAGTGCTTAATGACTGCTTGAGTCAGCAATGGATAGTGAATACCTAGCTGGACGCAGCCAAGTTGCAGGGCAGTTTGTGGTGCGCTTAGCAAAGTTTTAGGGGTGCGAATAAGTAAACCACGCGGAATATGTTGTAAGGTTTTATTGCGTTGTAGCCGCGCGTGTAATTCGACATCAAAGCTGGTCAGCGCTATGGGTAAGCTGGCAAGCGGACTGTCGATTAAATCGTGCATTAACGCCTTGATTAATTTACTGTAATCGGTGCGCTCATGCGTCTTAATTTCCAGCTCAATATAGCCAAAACCTGTTAGTACAGAGGCTATTTCGGCTAAGGGCGTAATCTGATGACCGGACTGCAAATAGCGCCCAATCTCGGCAAGACTCAACTGGTCAATGCAGGATTGCTGAGCGCATAGGCGTTGTAAATTATCATCGTGAAAGACCAGCAAGTGACCATCGGCGCTTAGTTGCACATCAAATTCAACGCCTATCAAACCCGCGCTTTGTAGATTTTGCGCCAGTTTAAAGCCTGCTAAGGTGTTTTCTAGCGCTTCACCGCGCGCGCCGCGATGGCCCAATAAAAGGGTATTTTTAAAATTTATCATTATTAATAGCTATCAAAAATTCTTATCGCTATCATATCGTCTCTGCAAAATGGGGTCTAATAAAATATTTATCTGAGAACAGAAGCATTACTTATATAGCGTACGTAGGAGCTGCAGCTACGATATAAAATATGTCTTTGTAGCTTTTTTGCAACCAAAGCAAGGTTTTGTACACAATGTTGGACGTTATTTGTATATCAATAGGCTACACTGATGACCATTTAAATCAAACACCGTATAATAACGTGGTTTTCAAAACTTGCATGGCAATCTTTACTACACCGTCGTTACCATTTAAATGTCATGATGCGCGTGTAAGTTTTTGAATGTTAAAACACTGGCCGTCAGTGGCGGTACGAATCAGGAAATTGGAGCAAAAAAAGATGAGCGTAGCAAATAAGAGTTTGAGCAAGTGGTATAAGGTTGCTGGTATTGGTATCGCCTGTAGTTTGGTACTTACAGGCTGTAACCGCTCAGAAAAAGAAGAGACCACAGAAACTGCCGAGCTAACCGAAGAGACCGCCACTAACGAAAACGCGGCTGCTACAGCGGTAAGTTGTGATGATCCAATGGTACAAGATCGCCTCAAATCAACCTTAAAAAATACGCTCAATCAACAAGCGCAAACCTTGGCAGCAAGTTACGCTAACGATGCTGAAATTGCTTTAAATGGTGGCGTTGTCAGTGGTAAAACCAATGGTATCGTCATCGATGTGCAAAACGCTGCGGTATTACAAGCCACAAATGATAATGGTATGACTACCTGTCAGGCGAGTGTCAGCATGACTTTGCCAAGTGAAGATTTATACCAAGCCAGCCAGCTGCAAGCCGCTAACAATCAGCCAAGCTTACAATCACGCCTAGCCAATGACAATATTCGTATCAATAATAACATGCTCGTTGACGATGCCTTTACGTATGTCGTTGGTACTCAAGGCGGTCAAGTACGTACGCGTATCGCTGGACAACCAGCATTGCTGACCGTGGTATCAGAAGTGGTGGCAGGCTCAGCCTTTCAGACAGCGCTAGAAGAGCAGCGTGCCGCGCAAGCAGCCGAACGCCGCCGTCAAGCGGCACAAAACAATACCGAAAACCAAACTCGTCAACCAAGACCGGTAACGCCAGCGGCCCCTGTGCGTCCAGCTGAGCCAGCTACGCCACCGACTGTCAATCAAAATAGCAGCAGTCAAAACAGTAGCCAGAACACGAGTAATCAGGATAACCAAAGCAATAACCAAGCTGCCCCAACGCCTAGTACTTCAGCGCCTGCGACTCCAGCTGCACCTAAGTCAGTCCCTAAAGATGACAGTATCGATATGGTGATTATCGAAGATAAAGACGCGACTTATTAATTATTAATAACCTCTCAGTTTTTTAATAAAATGTCAGTATCGATTATTTAAGCCTAGCGTTTGAAATTTAAAAGCCCGCAACTTACGATATTTGCGGGCTTTTTGCTTGCATGGATTTTTAGCGGTCAATTTTTGAAGGTCAGTAAAAGCTAAACTATTTATTCTCAGCGAATTTTTGTAATACTTGACTGTCCCATAGCACTTCAGAAACTTGCTCAGGGTCAGTGCAAAAACGCGCAGCAACAAACAGCCAGTCAGACAGGCGATTGATAAGGCTAACTGCCGTTGGACGAATAGCTTCTGGGCGCTGCTGTTGCAATAGCACCGCTTGACGCTCAGCACGGCGACAGACGGTACGGGCGACATGCAGTTGACTGACCAACACTGAACCTGTCGGTAGGATAAAATCTTTTAGCGCCGGCAAGGTGCTATTCATCGCGTCAATCTGCTGCTCTAACCATGCAATGTGCGCGCTATTCACGCCTTCATATTCTGGCATGGCAAGCTCGCCACCGATATTAAATAGCAGATGCTGAATAATCACTAATGCTTGGGCAAAGTCGGCTTCTTTTGTCGCGTCAGTCGAGTTTTGCGTCAACTGCGCGCGTACCAAACCAATATGTGAGTTAAGCTCGTCGACATCACCCATAACGCTAAATAGATTGTCCGCTTTACTCACGCGGCTGCCATCTGCCATGCCTGTGGTACCGTCATCGCCAGTACGTGTATATATTTTGCTTAAACGATTGCCCATGTTTTTATCCTTAAAGGTTAGTGTTTGTTAAAAAGTCAGTATTTTTTAGCATTGCGAATGTTAGTTATGCGCACATTGTAGTATTTTACGAGCATTTTCGCTAAGATAATGGGTTAAGTTTTATACTGCTGCTTTTTCAAAAAGAATAATGACGCTAAATATTGTTATAACTAAGCTATAAATAAGCGTTTTCATTATTTAGTGTGCAGTAAGAATATTCTCGTTTCACTCTTATCTTTTTTATCAAAAGGCTTTTTTACTATGACCACACCTCTTGCAGACGCGATGTCTCAGCTTGCCATTTATGACTCACTTAACGGACGCAAGCAGGTATTTAAGCCGCTGGTTGCGGGCAAAGTCGGCATGTATGTGTGCGGAATGACGGTCTACGATTATTGTCATATCGGTCATGCGCGGATGATGGTTGCTTTTGATATGGCGGTGCGTTGGCTTAAGCAATTGGGCTATGAGGTTAATTATGTGCGTAATATCACCGATATAGATGACAAAATTATCACTCGCGCAGCCGAAAACGGCGAAGAGATTGGCGCACTAACGCAGCGTTTTATCACCGCGATGCACGAAGATTTCTCAGCCCTTGGCTGCTTAGCACCCGATGCTGAGCCACGTGCGACTGATTATATCGACGAGATGCAGCAGATGATTGGCAATTTGGTCAGCAATGACTATGCGTACGCTGGCGATAATGGCGATGTCTATTATGCAGTCGATAGCTTTCCAGATTATGGCAAATTATCCAAGCGCAATTTGGACGATATGCAAGCGGGCTCGCGCGTCGATGTCGAAAACGACAAGCGCAATCCGTTTGACTTTGTATTGTGGAAAGCGGCGAAACCTAGTGAGCCACAATGGGCATCGCCGTGGGGTCAAGGGCGTCCGGGCTGGCATATCGAATGCTCGGCGATGTCGACCAAATGCCTTGGTAATACTTTTGATATTCACGGCGGCGGGCATGATTTACAGTTTCCGCATCATGAAAACGAGATAGCGCAATCTGAGGCCGCGACGGGCTGCGAGTACGCGCGTAATTGGATGCATGTTGGCTTTATCAATGTCGATGGCGAAAAGATGTCCAAATCGCTAAATAACTTCTTTACCATTCGCGATGTGATTGCCAAGTATCATTCTGAAACGGTGCGCTTTTTCTTGTTATCGAGTCACTATCGCAGCCAAGTGAATTTCTCAGACAAAGCCTTAGATGAAGCGCACAATAGCCTAAGCAGATTATATCAAGCATTAAAAGCGGCTGAACAGCAAAAAGGACAAACACTCATTATCGATGATGTGCTAACAAACTCTGCTTATGATAGTGCGGCAGGACAAGACTTTATCAAAGCCATGAATGATGATTTTAATAGCTCAACGGCTATTAGCGTATTATTTGGGCTGGCACGTGACATTAATAAAGCGCTCAAAAGCGAAGATGCAGAGGCTGCATGGCAGTTAGCGCAGCAACTAAAAGCTTTGGCACAGACATTAAATATATTGCAGCTACCGGTACAGCAGTTTTTACAAGCGGTCGTGGGTGAGGCGCAAGAAGGTGGTTTGTCCGATGACGCTATCGATGGATTAATCACCGAGCGTGCCGATGCCAAAACCAATAAAAACTTTGCCCGTGCTGATGAGATACGTGAGCAGTTAAAAGAGGCGGGAATTGAGCTTGAAGACAGCCGTGCGGGTACGACTTGGCGCCGTGCTTAAATCGTATTCTGGCTATAAGCAATTGTATCAATTAACATTTTACCCTCAAATTAAGTCAGCTTTATGCTGGCTTTTTTTGGTTCAGTGCATTAGCTTTATCTTATAGTCAAAATTAATGCTTAACTCTACTAAATCATTTCATTAATCAGCCTAGAACTTTAACGTATGAAACATTCCTCTCAGTCTTTGATGGCTAAAAATATCCAAGCTCCGTATATGGGCAATATGGGCGACGCTGATGTTTCTGGTTGTAAGAGTCTAGATACTATTAAAGGTAGGCATAAATTAACCGTGAGGCATTTGAACATACGTCATTTTATTTTCAGTATTTCCGTTATTATCCTAAGTATTGTTTATCTGCCGGCTTATGCGGCTAGTCATTCAGCGAATGACAATGCAACGATCAACAATCAAAACGAAACAACGGCGCCAATCACCGAGGCGCCAGAAAACATCGTTGACTATGCATCGCAACGGATTGATAAGCTCAAAAAAGAGGGCGTCAGTGTCTCTGCGCTTGCCGAAGAGGTCATTAGTCCGTTTGAGAAAAAAACCGAACAGCAAGCGGGGGTATTACAGGGTGATTCCGGTCTGACTGGCGACTATAACGAAAGTTATTATGCCTTAAATAAGCTCAATGTCGGCTTGCCGCCACTATCTGAGCCACCGAATTTATCGACACCACTGGCAACGCTAGAGTTTTTTCAATCGGCAGTTATCAAGCAGCAGTATGATTTGGCCGCTTATGCGCTCAATATGAACTTGATTGACGAGGAGTTGCAGCGTAATCAAGCAATAGAGCTTGCCAAACAGCTCGATTTTTTATTGATGGAAAAAAAGCTGTATGCGTTTGATAAGTTGCCTGACCGTCCTGATGGTTTGATAGAACCGCCGCTTGGTAGCAATAATAGTATCCAAGGCATCCCTCGGCGCTCAATCCAGTTGGGTTATATCGACTATCGTGATCGCCGTGTGCCGCTGCATCTTGAGCGCGTACGTATCGATGACAGCCCGCCTTTTTGGGTGTTTTCCGCGCAAACGGTCGCCAATATCAATAAGCTGTATGAGCAATATCAGCCTGCTAAATTTGAGCGTTATTTACCCGACTGGACCAAATTAAAAGTTTTCGGCATTGCCATTTGGGAATTTATCGCCTTATTTTTGTTCTTTTTCTTTACCATGGGCGCTGGTTGGTTGCTCAGTAAAGCGGCTGGTAAACTGCTCAATTGGTACGTTTTAGACAAAGAGGGCAATCGGCTTGCCACCATTCATCATAACGGCGTCGAGGACTTGGTCAATAAGCTGACCGTGCCTTTGACGTTTACCATCAGTTTTTCCGCTGTTTATACTTTGGTATCGGGCGGTTTTCCTTACTTAGATGCGCTTGCCTCATCGACACGCCCCATTATTTGGATTGGGCTGGTGCTGAGCGCTATGTGGCTGGGTACACGCGCCATTAATTTCTTTGCCAATCGTTATAAAGATTTGCAAATCGAGAATTTGAGCGAAGAGCAGTTTGATAAAGGCCGCAGTCGCCGCACCTATGTGTCTATTTTTCGCCGCGTCTTTATCTTTGTGATGATTTTAGGCGGTATTTGGATAGGTTTGAGTGAATTTACCAATATTGATGGTTTGGGTAAAACCTTACTTACCTCGGCAGGTATTGCGGGTGCGGTGATAGGTATTGCTGCCCAGCCTATTTTGGGTAATATCATCGCAGGCATGCAAGTGGCTATTACCCAGCCGGTGCGTATCGGCGATACAGTGATGATGGAGGACGAGTGGTGCACGATTGAGGATTTGGGTTATACCTATGCGGTACTAAAAACCTGGGATGAGCGCCGTTTGATTGTGCCGATGCGGCATTTTATCACTGAGATTGTCGAGAACTGGTCACATACCGAGTCGCATCAAATCTCAGTGATTTATTTATATGTCGATTATGGCGCTGATATCGAAGCGATACGACAAAAATATATTGAGCTGGTCAAAGACAGTGAGCTATGGGATAGTAACACCGAGCCTGAGATGTATACGGTATCGGTAACAGAGACCACTATCAAGCTGCGCTGTAGCCAAGCGTCCGATAGCCCGCTCAATGCTTGGTTACTTGAATGTGAAGTGCGTGAGCAAATGCTAAGCTACTTATATAGTGAACAAAAGGATTATCTACCAGCGGAACGTTTTATCGTCAAAACAGAAACATAGTAACGATGTAAGAGCATGGCAAAACAAAGGCATCATCTAGCAAAATAAGCTGACAAATATGTTATGCGAAGGCTTGCTTTATTTGTTATAATATGGCGTTATTTTTAAGGGATAATTCAGTTATTAAGCGTCGGGTAATCAGATGTTAGAAGGTTTAGAAGCGCGGTATTAGCAATTCTACTTTCCTAAGCATTTTATTACCGCTGATAAACAGATAACATGCCGAGTGATATCCGTATTTAAGGTTTGTTCCTCATGGTTTTTTCACAATTCTAGCCGCTTTATGTTGGCGTATTGATTTTGATAAAGCTTTTGTTTATCGACGTGATACTGCATTGCCCACCCATCAAAATAACCACCACTAGGGGTCTGTATGTTGCGAATTGTCGATGAAGCCTTAACCTTTGATGACGTTTTATTATTACCAGCTTATTCTGAAATCCTACCAAAAGCTGCTGATTTAACGACCCGCCTAACCAAAAATATCACTTTAAACTTACCGATGATTTCGGCTGCGATGGATACCGTCACTGAATCTGAGATGGCCATCACTATGGCGCAGCTTGGTGGTTTGGGTATTTTGCACAAGAGCATGGATATCGATAAACAGGCCATGCAAGTACGCCGCGTGAAAAAATTCGAAGCCGGTACAGTTGTCGATCCCATCACCGTGCACCCAGAGATGACCATCGGTGAGCTATTAAGATTGACCCAAGATAACAACATCTCAGGGGTGCCTGTGGTTGAGAAGGGTACTGATAAAGTCATTGGTATCGTCACCCATCGTGATTGGCGCTTTGAAACCAATTTGTCACTACCAGTTAGCCATATCATGACGCCAAAAGATCAGCTGGTCACCGTCAAAGAAGGTGAAAGCAATGAAAATATCAAAAAATTACTTCACGAGCACCGTATCGAAAAAGTGATTGTGATTAATGATGATTTTCGTTTGCGTGGTTTGATTACGGTCAATGATTTCTCTAAAGCAGAAAATAACCCTAATGCTTGTAAAGATGAGCAGGGTCGCCTGCGCGTTGGTGCGGCTGTCGGTACTGGCGCTGATACCCAAGCCCGTGTTGAAGCTTTGATTGCCGCTGATGTCGATATCATCGTTGTCGATACCGCGCATGGTCACTCAAAAGGCGTGATTGATAAAGTTTCTTGGATTAAAAAGCACTATCCAAACGTTCAGGTTATCGGCGGTAATATTGCCACAGGTGATGCCGCTAAAGCATTACGTGATGCCGGTGCAGATGCCGTTAAAGTAGGTATTGGTCCTGGGTCTATCTGTACCACGCGTATTATCGCGGGTGTTGGTATGCCGCAAATCTCGGCAATCGATAGTGTCGCAAGCGCGCTACAAGGCAGTATTCCACTGATTGCTGATGGCGGTATTCGCTATTCAGGCGATATGGCCAAAGCCATTGCTGCCGGCGCGTCGTGCATCATGGTTGGCTCATTGATGGCGGGTACCGAAGAAGCGCCGGGTGAGGTTGAGCTATTCCAAGGTCGCTACTATAAAGCCTATCGCGGCATGGGAAGCTTGGGCGCGATGTCAGGTCAAAACGGCTCATCAGATCGCTATTTCCAAGATGCCAAAGACGGCGTAGAAAAACTGGTACCAGAAGGTATTGAAGGCCGCGTACCTTATAAAGGCCCAGTTTCTGGTATTGTCAATCAGATGATGGGCGGTCTACGCTCATCGATGGGTTATACTGGTTGTGCAACCATTGAAGAGATGCGCACGAAGCCGCAGTTTGTAAAAGTCACTTCAGCGGGTATGAAAGAATCTCATGTCCATGATGTGCAGATTACCAAAGAAGCACCTAATTATCGCGTTGATTAATCATTTCTTAACGCTAGTTATGTGTAGGTTATCGGCTCTGTAGCGTTGCCGTGATACCAAGATACAAACAGCCAACAATGCTTTGTTATTGTTGGCTGTTTTTTTTGTAAAATACAACATTAAACTCTTCTATCTATAACTTAGACGCCTTTTTATTATTTAGACGCCTTGTCTAGGTTTAAGGCTTATACTTGATGTGTTTTAAAAATACTTCGGCATTGCTGGAGTGAGTTTTTAGTAGCCTTAAAAAGGATAAGGCGCATAGAAAGAGAGCAAAAAAAAGAAAATTTATAGCAGCAGATAGTTTTAAAAGGGTTTCTAAAAAAGCGATTGTCTATCAATTAGCTTCTTTTAAACCAATGACAGTCTGGGCGTCCGTTTGATTTTTTACTTTATAAAATTGAGGAATAATAATAATGAGTTACTTTGGCACTGATGGTATTCGCGGCAAATTTGGTGAGTTACCGATTACCCCTGATTTTATTTTGAAGTTAGGTTATGTGACGGGGCTGGTGCTGATAGAAAATAATAATAATCCTGCGCGCAAACCCAGTGTGGTGATAGGTAAAGATACGCGTCTGTCCGGCTATGTGATTGAAGGGGCGCTGCAGGCAGGCTTTAATGCAGCTGGGGTTGACGTCCATATGCTAGGGCCGCTACCGACGCCTGCTATCGCGCATTTGACCCGCAGTTTTAACGCCGATGCTGGTGTGGTGATTTCTGCTTCGCACAATCCTTATTTTGATAATGGCATCAAGTTCTTCTCATGTGATGGCAAAAAACTGACCGATGAGATGCAAAGCGCGATCAATGATAAATTGACCGCAATTATGGACGCCTCAAATTCCGCTAATAATGCCATCATGCCAATCCTTGATCCGGCGCAACTGGGCAAAAACAATCGTATTAATGATGCGAAAGGCCGCTATATCGAATTTTGCAAAGGCAGTTTCCCTTATCAATATGACTTGGACCATTTAACCGTCGTCGTCGACTGTGCCAATGGTGCAGGTTATAGCGTTGCGCCGCGTGTTATGCGTGAGCTTGGCGCCAATGTTATCGCAATTAATAACAAACCCGATGGTATCAATATCAATGCCAATTGCGGCTCAACCCATCCTGAGAGTCTGCAAAAAGCGGTACTCGAATATGAAGCCGATGTCGGTATTGCTTTAGATGGCGATGGTGACCGTATCGTGATGGTCGATGAAGCCGGTGAGCTGGTCGATGGCGATGGTATTTTGTATGTACTTGCTACTCAAGGTCAAACCAAAGCTGAAGGCGTTGTGGGGACCTTGATGAGTAACATGGGCTTAGAGTTGGCGTTAAAAGACGCGGATATCGCCTTTACCCGTGCAAAAGTTGGCGACCGCTATGTCATGCAAGAGCTTGAAGCCAATGGTTGGATATTGGGCGGTGAGCCATCTGGTCATATTTTATGCTTGGATAAAAGCCGCACGGGCGATGCCATTATCGCAGGCTTACAAGTGCTGGCAGTGATGCAAGCACGTGGTAAGGCGCTTAGCGATTTGACCGAAGGCTTTGAAGTGTTACCACAAAAACTGGTCAATGTGCGCTTATCGCAAATGCAAGATCCGTTTGAGCATGAAGAGCTTGTCGCAGCTTTTGATAAAGCGCGCGCTACTTTAGAAGGTCGTGGTCGCCTGCTTATCCGTCAGTCAGGTACAGAGCCGATGATTCGGGTCATGGTTGAGTCAGACGATGAGATAGAATGTGATGTGATGGCCAACGATTTAGCCGATAAAATCAAAACGGTTTTAGGCTAAACGTCTTGGTTAAATACATTTATATTAATAATATTTGAAAGTTAGCGAGAAACAATCATGAGTATGGATTTTACCGATCAGCGCCTATCGTATGAGAAAGGGCAACTCGACCAACAGTCAGTACCAGATTCACCATTTGAGCTGCTACACGCGTGGATGAATGAAGCGATAGCAGCAGAAGTGCAAGAACCTTATGCGATGAGTTTAGCGACGTGCGGCGCAGACAATAAGCCCAGCGTGCGTATCGTTTTGCTGCGCGAAATTACTGAAAAAGGCATCGTGTTTTATACCAATTACGAAAGCGCCAAGGGCCAAGATATCGCCGAAAATCCCAATGCCGAAGCGCTGTTTTTTTGGCATAAGCTTGAGCGTCAAATCCGTATCAGCGGCAGTATTGCTAAAATAGACGCTACTAAATCAGCGGCTTATTTCCAAAAACGTCCGCATGATAGTCAAGTGGGCGCGTGGGTTAGCCAGCCGCAAAGTGGTGAGGTTGCCAATCGCGAGGTCATGGAGCAAACGTTTGAGCAGTTGCAAAATGATTATCCAGCAGACAGTCAAGTACCAACCCCTGAGTTTTGGGGTGGCTATGAGATTACGATTGAGAGCATCGAGTTTTGGCAAGGCCGTGCCAATCGTATGCATGACCGCATTGTTTATACGCAACACAGGAGTGGCACGGGCGACGCGGCAAAATGGACAACCAAACGTTTGTTACCATAAAATTAGCTCATTTAAGCTAAAATCTACTGAAAATAAGATATTGCAAAAATCAAAAAGCCTCTTTAAACCTAACACGTTAGGCATTTAAAGAGGCTTTTTTTGCGCTGATTTTTAGCCTAATTTTTTGCATTAATTTCTTGCATTAACTTCTTGCTTTGGTATCGACATTCACTGACACTGACATACCTGGACGTAACTGCGCAAGGTTAGGCTGGTTTTGGTCTAAATCAATTCTAACAGGAACGCGCTGGGCAATTTTGATATAGTTACCCGTCGCAGGGTTGGCCGCGCCCGCGCTAAATTCGCTGCCCGTTGCAGGCGAGATATTACTGACATGACCACTAAATTTGGCACCGCCAAGGGCATCGACATGAATGGTAGCGGGCTCACCGATACGCATATTGGCTACTTGCGTTTCTTTAAAGTTAGCAATAATCCATACGCCTTTTGGTACGATATACATCAGCTGCGTACCTGCGCTCACGTATTGTCCTTCTTTGACACTGATTTGACTCAGCTGCCCAGATTCCGGTGCCTTAATAACGGTATTGTCTAAATTAATCTGAGCTTGCTTAGCACCGGCTTCTGCGCTCTTAATATTGGCATCTAAAGATGAGCGGCTACCGCTGGTCTTCTCGCTTGCCTCACGAGCCACTTGTAAATTCGCTTCTGCTTGTTGCACGTTGGCCTGCGCTTTTGCAAGTTGCGCTTTGATATGCGCCACTTCTGCCTTTGAGACCGCGCCGATAGCGTCTAAACCTTGATAGCGTTTGACATCTTCACGCGCACTGTCGACGCTGACTTTAGCACTGTATAAGTCCGCCTCGCGTGCTTCGATTTGCGCTTGGCTGCTTCCTGTATCCTGCGCATTACTAGCGCGATTGGTCACAGCGATTTCAATGTTTGCCTGCGCTTGCTCAAGCTGCTGCCTAAAAGTACGATCGTCTATTTTGATTAATAAATCACCTTCTTTAACATTGGCAAAATCCTCAACCGCCACCTCAGTCACGTAGCCAGATACTTGCGGACTAATAATGGTGGTTTGTCCTTTAATAAAGGCATTATTGGTCTGCTGGACCGTCGGAGTAAAAGGCGGCAGCTTCCAAGCGTACAAAATTAACGCCACGCCAATCACAATCAAGGCGATTAGTATGCCTAAATTTAAATAAGATTTCTTCTTTGGCGACCAGCCGTCGCTGCTAGGAATCGGCTCCTTTGGCGGCATAGGCGGCATGGACGACTCATCACTGTCAGTAAGACTCTCATTAACAGTACTCTCGTCATTAACAATACTCTCATCATTTACGAGCCTGTCGTTAGCTGATTTATCTAGATTGACCGCAGCACTTGGATGATTGGTTGCATCAGGAGCATGAGTGTCGTTGGTTAGCGCGTCAGAGGCAGGCTTAGGGTTTTGGTTAAGCTCATCAGATTTTTCTTGACTCATGCCGCGCTCCTAAAGTTTGAATAGTTATCATAAGTTTTTTTTGCATTGGTTAATATGTTAAGTGGTATTTTTAAATGAAGAAAATGCTTTAATTATTCGGGCTATTTTGTTTCGCGCATTTTTGCAATCGCTGCCAATTCTTTAGCCAATGGATTACGTTTATGGTAGCGATGATACAAGTAATTTAGTAATAAAATCAGCGTTGTGATGGAGGCGATAGTTGCCATAAGAAAAAATAAATCAGCATAGGCGGCGACAGTCGCTTGGCGCTGAATACCTTGCAATACTTGTCCCATCGCTGCGACATTTGCTTGATTGGCATCCGTGATTTGGGTAGATAATATACGACCTGCGCCTGCAACTTGTGCCATTAAGGCCGGGTCGCCTAAATTAAACGAGCTGACCATATCGGCGTAGTGTATCTGTGTACGTATGGTGGTAAACGCTTGAATCGCTGCCGCGCCTGCAAGTCCGCCAATGGTCTGCGAGATGCTAAAAATAACCGAAAAACTTATAATGTAAGCAGGGCCGTTAGCGATAGCGCGAAACATCCCCTCAAAAACCATGGGACCCATAAAATAGACGGCAGCAAAGGCAATCATAAATTGACTGACATAAAACATATAAGGGGCAGAATTTAGCGAAATATCTGTATCTAGCCAGGCGCCAACCGCAATCAGGGCGACAGCGAAAATGACTGGACGGCGTAAATCCATCGCATTGGTCCTAAAAATACTGATGACCAAGGCCAGAACGCTGGCGGCAAGTATCACCGCATAAAAGGTAATCAACTGATCATTTCCGTAGCCCAAATTGGCCAGTAAGCCTGCTGCACCGACATTTTGCTCGGATAATAAAATACGCATCACTGCACCCGTTATCGTAAAAGCGATGATATTGCGGCTACGCATCCAGCGCACTTGTAACATTGGGTTTTTACGGTGTGTTTCAATCCATAAGGCGATACTAATCGTCACCACCGCAATGATGAGCGGATAGCTCAGCCAAGGCGTCGTCCACCACTGGATACGCCCTTGTACCAAAAAGACTGCTAAGGCTGCAAGACCGCTGGCAAAAAACACAAAGCTTAAAAAATCCAGTTTTTCGAATACTTTTTCGGTATTGCCGGGTGGTAGCTCTAAGATATTAATCAGGGCAAAGCAAATCAGGGTTAAGCCCAATTCAAACAAAAATAGCGTTTCAAGCTGGCTGTCGGCCGCAAGATATGGCGAGATAATCCTTGAGAGAGGAAGGCCAAATTGTACTAAGCCAAACCCCAAAATCAGACCGCTAATGCGTTTGGCGGTTGGCATACCTTGCAAGCAATAAAAAATAGCCAATACCGTCATGGCACTAGCAACCATACCACTTAAGCCGCGAGCGATGATTTCTAGATAATAAGGCTCAATGATAATAGCGCTGGTGTCTAAGAGATGACTACTGACCAACCATTGTAAACTGGTGGCCGCCAACAGTGAGAACAGGGTGATTTTACTAAAGAGCGCCATACCAAATTGCTGACGGATTTTGTATAGCAGCACGGTGATACAAGCATTGGTCATATTATAGGCGACCGATATCCAGCCACCTTCGACTGGCGTCAAGCCCATTTCACCTTGGATTTGGGTCAGATTTGCCACCAATAAACCATTTTGAAAGCTGGCGGTGATGCCAATAAAAATACCAATCAATAGATAAAATACTTTGCGGCGCGTAGGATGGTCGGGTGTGGCGGGAGAACCCACCATAAAGGGTTGTTCGTGCGGTTTGAATTGGTATTCATTGCTCATTGTCTATCGCCACCTGCTAAAAGTAGAAAGATAAAGTGACATCGTAGGATTCCTAGACGAGCAATAATTGGACGAGCCATTATCAAATTGAGCCATAAGTGCTTCATTTAGTAGCTATAAAAAATAAAAAACAGTCAAAGGACTGTTTGCATTATTTTATCATGATTTCAATTTGAGACTATT
>NZ_PJBX01000136.1:0-23690 GCF_002836335.1 Psychrobacter sp. Sarcosine-02u-2
GTTTATTCGATTTAAAAGCGATGCTAGGTGCTTATGGGATGATTTTTTTGCAGCGTCTGTCACGCCTGCAAACAGCAAGCAAGAAAAAATTAGCCCATGAGCAAGAGTTTAGTATATAAAGAACATTCTATAATCTCTACTTAGTCTCGTTAAATAGCTCACGGCCGATTAGCATACGACGAATTTCACTGGTGCCCGCGCCGATTTCATACAGCTTGGCATCACGCCAGTAGCGACCAAGTGGATATTCATTGGTATAACCGTTACCACCAAAGATTTGAATGCCCTCGCCTGCCATCCACGTGGCTTTTTCCGCACACCATAAAATCACGCTGGCGCAATCTTTACGTACTTCGCGGCTATGACCGGCGCCGCGTTGATCGAGCATATCGAGATTTTTACCGACCGTATATAAGAAGCTGCGTCCCGCTTGCAGGATGGTATACATATCGGCGACTTTACCTTGGATAAGCTGAAATTCACCAATCGCTTGCCCAAACTGCTTGCGATCATGAATATAAGGCACGACGTTATCCATCACCGCTTGCATGATACCGATAGGACCTGCGGCGAGTACCGCGCGCTCATAATCAAGCCCGCTCATCAGCACTTTGACGCCTTCACCAACGCCGCCCAAGATATTTTCTTTGGGCACTTCAACATTGTTAAAGGTCATCTCACCAGTATGACTACCGCGCATGCCTAGTTTATCCAACTTTTGCGCTGTACCAAAACCTTCCATACCTTTTTCAACGATAAATGCCGTCATGCCTTTAGCGCCTAGCTCTGGATTGGTTTTGGCATAAACCACCATGACGTCAGCATCAGGACCATTGGTAATCCACATTTTGCTACCGTTTAGCACATAATGTCCGTCTTTTTCTTCGGCTTTAAGCTTCATACTCACTACGTCTGAACCAGCGCCCGGCTCACTCATCGCTAATGCGCCAATGAATTCACCACTAATCAGCTTGGGCAGATATTTTTGCTTTTGTTCCTCTGAACCATTACGTTTAATTTGGTTGATACACAGGTTAGAATGCGCCCCATAACTTAACGCCACAGAAGCAGAAGCCCGACTAATCTCTTCCATCGCCACCATATGCGCGACGTAGCCCATGTCAGATCCGCCGTACTCTTCTGGAACGGTAATGCCATGCAGACCGAGCTCGCCCATTTTTTGCCATAAATCCATTGGGAACTCATCGCTGCTGTCGATTTCGCTTGCACGCGGGGCAATTTCTTTCGCTGCAAACTGTTGTACCACATCACGTAAGGCGTCGATATCTTCGCCAAGCTGAAAATTTAATCCAGGTAAACTCATAACCATTCCTTGTATTTTGATGTTTAATTTCTTAAAAATTTAGATCCATTTAAAAAGAGACCATATAGCTGGTACAAATTTTTATCGCTTGCTGTGCGACTGCGTCACTCCAGAGGCTTCAAAAATTTATACCAGCTATCTATTCATTTATTTCTGTTCATTTATTTCTATTCATTTAGCTTATGACTGGCTTTATTTTATAGTTAAGACTGACGTTTATTAATCAATGCTCGCGCCACGCTTGAACCATTGCGGCGACCCAAGAATTCACTGATACGCTCGCCAGCCACGACCAATTTATCCAAATCAATGCCCGTGTGGATGCCCATACCGTGCAGCATATAGACGACGTCTTCGGTGGCGACATTACCGGTTGCGCCTTTGGCATACGGACAGCCGCCAAGCCCAGCCACTGAGGTATCAAATTCGCTAACGCCCATCTGTAAGGCAGCTAAGGTATTACTCACTGCTTGACCATAAGTATCATGAAAATGTCCTGATAGCATGCTGATATCAGCGTATTCTAAAGCGGCTTGTAGCGCGCGCTGTACTTTTAATGGCGTACCAACACCAATCGTATCGGCAATACCAATCTGCTCAGCGCCAATCTCAACCAAACGCTTGGTCACATAAGCTACTTGGCTAGGAGCAATCTCGCCTTCATAAGGGCAACCGACTGTGCAAGAGATGACGCCGCGCACTTTGATACCCTGCGCTTTTGCCGCAGCGGCAACGGGCGCGAAACGCTCAATGCTCTCATCGATACTACAATTGATGTTTTTTTGGCTAAAGGTTTCACTGGCTGAGCCAAAGATAACGATTTCATCAGGACGATGGACGATGGCATTTTCAAAACCGCGCATATTTGGCACCAGTACCGAGTAGCACACCTCCGTCTGACGTGTAGGCGCTAGCGCGTCAAGTAGCGCGCTATTGTCGCCCACTTGCGGCACCCATTTTGGTGAGACAAAGCTGGTCGCCTCGAGCTTTTTGACGCCTGCTGCGATTAAATCGTTGATCAGCGTTTGCTTAACCGAAGTCGGCACCGTCATCGCTTCGTTTTGCAGGCCATCACGTGGACTAACATCAACGATTCTGACGTGGTCTGGGTACGAGAGTTTCATGCTTATCGTCCTTTTTTATGCGCCCTTTCATAGTAGATTCTATTTAGAAATGTTACAGGACTGCTGGGATAAATTTTGCGAAGCCTCTGGAGTGCGAAGCGCACAGCAAGCGAGGAAAATTTATACTAGCAGAGCTCTATTTTAAACGAACCACTTTTATATTGAATTGGCTATGTTATCAGTACCTCAGTTACTCGTCTCACTATCGATGCGCAGTAGCTCGTCGCCATCGGCAACCAAATCGCCCGCGGCAAATAATAATTCTGCCACCACCCCATCCGTCGGTGCGGTAATGGTATGTTCGATTTTCATCGCTTCGATAACGGCAAGTGGCTCGCCTTTTTTCACACTATCGCTAACAGCGACTTTAAAGGCAACGACTTGTCCTGGCATTGGTGATTTTAAGCTACCGACCGCCGCAGACTCTTCGCCGACGTGCGCCATGATATCAATAAGCGTAATCTCATCACGACCGCTATCGGTGAATACATAAACCGTCTCATTATTCGTCCAGCTTTGGGCGCTGATACGGGCGCCATCTAGCCATAACGTATGATTGTGCGCGTCAGTACTGTCATAGCTAATTTCACTTTCATAGACTTTTTCTGTCTGGGCGGCGACATTGGCATTGGTTTTCTCTTCGGTATTTGCGATTTCTTTTACAATCACTAGGGTAAAGCTGCTGCTATTTTCGGCACCTTTTTTACTTTCCGAACTATTTGCATTGTGCCAGTTGCTAATACGTGCTTGGTACGCCTGCTCATCATAAACTAAGCTAAACGAGCGCGTATAATCACTATAAGCACGGAAACCAGTCGGCTTACTGAATGGATCGATATCTGACCCTTGTGCTGCGCCTTCACTAGCAAGCTGCTGCGTAATGGCAGTCACGACCAGCGTCGATAAATCAAGCGGATGCTGATTAAACAGCTCGTCCGCCTCACGCTCGATAAGCGCCGTATCAAGATTGGCTTGGCTAAACGACTCAGTATTCAAGATATAGCGCAAAAACGCCACGTTATTTGGCAAACCAACGATGCGCGTTTGAGCGAGTGCGCGGTCGAGTTTCGCCAACGCTTGCTCGCGAGTCGGCGCATGGACGATAAGCTTCGCAATCATCGAATCGTAAAACGGGCTAATCACATCGCCCTCGCGCACGCCATCGTCGATACGCACATCGGTAATATTAAAGGTGCTGTGCTCAGGCTTTTGATAAGTGAATAAAGTACCCGTCGCTGGCAAAAAGCCATTGTCAGGATTTTCAGCGCAAATACGCGCTTCAATTGCATGACCATTTATGTTTAACTCGTCTTGCTTTTTCGGTAATGGTTTACCTGCTGCGACTAACAGTTGCCATTCAACCAAATCGACACTCGAAATCGCTTCACTAACTGGATGCTCTACTTGCAGGCGGGTATTCATCTCCATAAAATAGAAATTCATCGCCCCTTCGCGCTGCTCAACGATAAATTCAACCGTACCTGCACCAAAATAATTGACCACACGCGCCGCTTCGATTGCCGCTGTTCCCATCGCTTCACGCATGGCAGCGTCAACACCGGGTGCTGGCGCTTCCTCTAATACCTTTTGGTGGCGGCGCTGTACCGAGCAATCTCGCTCAAACAGATGCACATAATTGCCATGCATATCACCAAATACTTGGATTTCGATATGGCGAGGTTTTAGAGCATATTTTTCAATGAGTACTTGGTCGTCACCAAAACTGGTAATCGCTTCACGGCGGCAAGAATCTAGTAAGTCAATAAAATCGCTACTATTTTCTACAATACGCATGCCTTTACCGCCGCCGCCAGCGCTGGCTTTAATTAAGACGGGATAACCGATACTGTCTGCTTGCTGTTGTAAAAATCCCGCATCTTGATTGTCGCCATGGTAACCCGGTATCAATGGCACACCAGCCGCTTCCATCAAACGCTTGGACTCAGATTTTCCGCCCATTGCCCGAATCGCGTCGGCAGATGGGCCAATAAACATCAAACCTGCGTCCTGACAGGCCTGAGCAAAGTCGGCATTTTCACTTAAAAAACCATAGCCTGGATGGATTGCTTGGGCGCCAACATCGAGGGCAATCGCAATAATCGCATCACCTTTAAGATAGCTGTCTTTTGGTGCAGAACCACCTAAATAAACCGCTTCATCACAGACAGCAACGTGCTTGGCGCCGCGGTCGGCATCAGAATAAACAGCGACGGTACGAACACCCATACGCTTGGCAGTCGCAGCAACACGGCAGGCAATTTCACCACGGTTGGCGATTAGAATTTTAGAAAACATAACTATCCCTGTAACTTATCGTTTTTATTTATCGGCTTGACTATCGTTTTTTGCTACTAGTCTGTCGTTAACCAATCAGGTTTACGCTTGTGCAAAAATGCCTGCACGCCTTCCTTTCCTTGCGCTGATGAGCGAATATCAGCGATACCTTTAACGGTATCAGCAACCAGCTCATCGGTAATCGGTGCATCTGCGACTTCGTGCAATAAACGCTTGCAGGTCTCGACCGCATTGGGGCTATTATTAACCATCTTGGCGCATAAGGCTGCGACTGTGTCGTTAAGTGATTCTTCACTAACGCGCTCATGGATAAAGCCAAGCTGCCGCGCCTTTTTGGCATCGAACACCTCTGCACTTAAAAAGTAGTGATGCGACGCTCTAGCCCCTAATGCTCTTACGACATACGGACTAATGGTGGCAGGCGCTAGTCCCAAACGCACCTCACTTAAGCAAAAATTGGCAATCTTAACCGCAATGGCTATATCACAGACGGCGACTAAACCCATACCACCTGCATAGACATCCCCTTGAATCGCAGCCACCGTTGGCTTTGGGCACTCATAGATAGTTTTGAGCATTTGCGCCAGTTTATCGGCATCCGCTAGGTTTTCTTCATAGCTATAATCTGCCATCGCCCGCATCCAGTTCAAATCTGCACCAGCGCAAAACGCTTTGCCCGCCGCCGCTAGCACAACCACACGGACATTATCATCAGCGCCAAGCGTGGTAAAAACCTCAGTTAGCTCGGCAATCATTTCATCGTTAAAGGCATTACGTATCTCAGGACGGTTTAACGTCACCGTCGCAACGTGCTGCTCAACGTTAACCAATAGGCTTTTATAATTATTCAGATTTTTTTGCATAACCTTCTCTATTTTTTATATATGTGAAATGCTTGCCCATATTCCATTTAATGCTACATTCTAAACACACCAAACGTCGTCTCTTCAATCGGGGCGTTATAGGCAGCGCTAAGCCCTAACGCTAATACATGACGCGTATCGGCAGGATCAATCACCCCATCATCCCAAAGACGTGCTGTCGCATAATAAGGGTGACCTTGCTCTTCGTACATCTCAAGAATCGGCGCTTTAAATGCTGCTTCGTCCTCGCTACTCCACTCTTCACCTTTACGGTCAAAATTATCACGCTTGACAGTTGCCAGTACCGACGCCGCTTGCTCGCCGCCCATGACCGAGATACGTGCATTTGGCCACATCCATAAAAAGCGCGGACTATAAGCACGGCCACACATGCCGTAGTTACCAGCACCAAATGAGCCACCAACGATGACGGTAAATTTTGGTACTTTGGCGTTGGCAACCGCCATGACCATTTTGGCGCCATGACGGGCAATACCTTCGTTTTCGTATTTACGCCCAACCATAAAGCCGGTGATATTTTGCAAAAACACCAAAGGAATTTTACGCTTACAGCACAGCTCGATAAAATGTGTGCCTTTTTGTGCTGATTCACTAAAAAGAATTCCATTATTGGCGATAATACCTACTGGCATACCTTCGATATGGGCAAAACCGCAAACCAGCGTCGTGCCAAAACGTGCTTTAAATTCATCAAACTCACTATCATCGACGATACGAGCGATAATTTCTTTGATATCAAAAGGTTTACGCTTATCGGTTGGAATGATGCCGTATAACTCTTTGGCATCATAGCGCGGTGGACGCGGTTTGATTTGATTTGGGATTTGCTTAGCAGGACGGTTTAAGTGGCTAACGATATTACGCGCAATTGATAACGCATGGGTATCGTTCTGCGCCAAATGATCGACCACGCCTGACAGACGCGTATGCACATCGCCGCCGCCTAAGTCTTCAGCGGTGACCTCTTCACCCGTCGCTGCTTTTACCAGTGGCGGACCACCTAAGAAGATAGTGCCTTGGTCTTTGACAATGATAGATTCGTCACTCATGGCGGGCACATAAGCGCCGCCTGCGGTACAGCTACCCATCACCACGGCGATTTGCGGAATACCGGCCGCGCTCAGGTTTGCTTGATTAAAAAAGATACGGCCAAAGTCATCTTTATCAGGGAATACTTCATCTTGATTGGGCAAGTTAGCGCCGCCAGAATCGACCAAATATACGCAAGGTAAGTTATTTTCTTGGGCGATTTCTTGTGCACGTAAATGTTTTTTAACCGTCATCGGATAATAAGTGCCGCCTTTTACGGTGGCGTCATTACAAACGATCATACACTCGGTGCCGTTGATGCGGCCGATACCGGCAATCACGCCCGCCGCTGGAATCTCTTCGCCATACATATCATGCGCTGCCATCGGCGCGACTTCTAAAAATGGCGTACCGACATCGAGCAGGCGCTCAACACGCTCACGAGGTAGCAGTTTACCACGCGCTAAATGCTTGGCACGCGCGCGCTCTGAACCACCTTGAGCGACTTTACGCAGGTGCACATATAAGTCATCGACTATTTCTTGCATGGCGGCACGGTTTTGCTGAAAATCGGCAGCGTTCGGACTCAGTTTACTGGTTATAATAGCGCTCATGATATCCCTTTTTATACTTGTGTTTATTATTCAATAACTGCTTAAAATCTTGACCGATTTTTTGACTACTCTATTCCTAGCTCCGCCTTCATCTGCTCGATAATTTTATACTTTTGAATTTTACCGGTGATGGTCATCGGGTATTCAGTCACAAAGCGATAATAAGTCGGCACTTTATAATGGGCGATATGCTCGCTACAGAATTGGCGCACTTCATCCTCGGTTAAGCAGCCCGGCTCTTTTGATATGATCAAAGCGGCAAGCACTTCTCCATAACGCTTATCTGGGATACCGACAACTTGGACGTCACGAATTTTCGGATGGCGATACAGATAGTTTTCGATCTCAACTGGGTAAATATTTTCACCGCCGCGAATGACCATATCTTTACTACGCCCAACGATTTTGACATAGCCGTCTTCATCCATCGTCGCCAAATCACCGGTATGCATCCAGCCGTCTTGTATCGCTTCACGAGTTTTAAAGCGACTGCCCCAATAGCCTTTCATCACCGAATAACCACGCGTTAGCAGCTCGCCGGTTTCCCCTAAAGGTACAATCTCGCCCGTTTCGGTATCGACGACTTTGACTTCAAGCGCAGGCTGCACAAGCCCAACCGTTGATACTTGTTTCTCTAATGGCGTATGCTCATTGGTCTGACAAGAAACCGGACTGGTCTCCGTCATGCCGTAAGCAATGGTAACCTCTTTCATGTGCATCTTATCGATGACGCGACGCATGACCTCAATCGGGCAGCTAGAGCCGGCCATAATGCCAGTCCGCAAGGTCGATAAATCAAATTTATCAAATTCAGGATGGTCAAGCTCGGCGATAAACATCGTCGGTACGCCATGCAAAGCCGTACATTTCTCTTCTTCAACCGCTTGCAAGACGGACAATGGCTCAAAACCATCGTTCGGATAAATGATACAACCGCCATGGGTCAAAATCGCTAAGTTTCCAAGCACCATACCAAAGCAATGATATAAAGGCACAGGAATACACAGTCTATCTTCCTCAGTGAGATTCATGGCCTCACCGATAAAATAGCCGTTATTTAAAATATTACGGTGGCTTAAGGTCGCACCTTTTGGCGTGCCAGTCGTACCACTGGTAAATTGCACATTAATCGCGTCGGTGTTTTTAAGCTGCGCTTGACGCTCGGCGACGCGTGGATCATTGGCATCGCCTTCCGCCATCCATGCCGAAAACTTCTGCATAAAGTTAAATTCTTCATCAGAGTCTGGCTCATCAATCCAAATAATACGTTCAATGGTTGGAATCTCAACCAAATCCAATTGGGTGTAATCTTTATGATAAATCTCAGGACAAAGCTCACGAATCAGCTGCGCATAATCACTGCTTTTAAAATGGCGCATAAGGACGAGTGCTGAGCAGCCAAGTTTATTTAACGCATATTGCAGCTCAAAGGTACGGTAGGCAGGGTTGATGTTAACGAGGATAACGCCGACTTTTGCGGTCGCTAATTGCATGAGCAGCCATTCGGCATTGTTGTGCGACCAGATACCGATGCGATCGCCAATCTCAAGCCCCATTTCAATCATGCTGCTGGCTAATTGATTGACCTGCTGTTGCAGCTCGCGATATGTCCAGCGGATATTTTGATGACGGACGACCAGCGCTTCACGCTCAGGATATTTGGAGACAATAGCATCAAAAAAATCGCCGATAGTCGCCTCAATCAGCGGTACATCGGGGCCTTTATCATAGCTTTGAGTAAGCGGCGCATTTGCCGAGCGCGCGCCCATATTTACGGTGGGAATATTATTTAGAATGCTATCGAAGTCAGAAACTTGAGTCATAACGAGTCCTTTCGTTTTACTTTTTACAGCACGCCTGAATGGTGCTAATTTTTCGCTTGTTGCTATTCTTTTTTCCTTGAACAGGCCTTAACAAGCATGAGCTACTATACCGCCTTAAATCGAAGGCTGTCAATCATAGTAATACATTATGTATCATTTAAATTAATTAATAAAAAGCATTACCCAGTAAAAGATAGCATAAAATCACGCGATTATTATAGGTAAAAAAGCCAGTTATGTATTTGCTACACAGCTGGCTTTTGAAGAATTAAGATTAAAAATTAAAGCTAAAAGTTAAATCTGCAATGGTTAAGCATTGATTAAGATTTTACCATTGGCGGTGCTTTAATCGTTACCGTCGCGCTGACGGCATCGTTATCATCGAGCAAGTCCATAACCAGCTCGTCATCCGTTTCAGTAGTCACTTGCCAATTACCAGCAACCTGCGGTACGCCAGTTACCATCACCGAAATGGCTTTATTTTTTAAGCGAATCATCGGCGGCTTATGATCGTAACCGCTGTGCTCGTGACCCAAAATATCATCAGCAATCGTCGCTGCCTGCGCACGTAACGGCGCTACATAACGACAGGCAACGCCGTTGATCGACATACAATCGCCAATCGCATACACATTGGACGCATGCGTACGTAACGTGGTGGCATCGACCACGATACCAGTGCGGCGATTGAACTCAACCCCAGCAGCAGTTGGTAATTTATCATCGACCGTCAAGCCCGTACTGGCAATCACATGGTCAACGACTAATGGCTCTGGCTGCTGCGCCGCATCGCTGTCGGTAGCGGCAACTGGCGCATAGCTGACTTGCAATGTACCATCATCATGACGCGTAACATTGGATACTTGATAACCGCCTAAAAAATGAATCCCTTGTGACTGTACTGCCTTGGCAATACGTGCGGTCGCTTGTGGTGGTAGCATTTGCGAGAGCGGCGCGTCATTTAAATCAATCAACGTCACTTCATGACCCGCTTTTAATAAATCCTCGGCGATTTCCGTCCCGACCATACCAGCGCCAACGATAGCAACACGCTGACTGCCTGCTGCCAGCTTTTCTTGCAGCTGCCCAAAACGCTCGATATGGTTGACATGCCAAACCAAATCTTCAGGCAGACTTTTTGGAAAAATAGGATGTGCGCCCATTGCCAGCACCAGTTTGTCATAGCTAATAGTGGCGTAATTGGTATACACGGGGTCCGAGCGCAGTGCTGAGATAAGCTGTACCGTTTGGCTAGCAGGATCGATATCGGTCACTTGCGTATTGGCAAGCAAATTGATATTTGCTGCTTTTGCCGCATCGCTACCGGTCGCCCGTACCAAATCCGCGGCGTTTTTCTGCTGGCTAATTGCCATCGTTAGCATGGGTTTATGATAACGGTCGCCATTATCAGCCGTGATTAAGGTGATGGGAATGTCTTTATCTTTTGCGCGAATGGCATCGACAACGTGCCAGCCTGCCAAGCCTGCGCCAATAATAACAATACCTGCCGATTGATTTTCTACACTCATAATTGACTCCGAAACACTATTTATTATTTGTTATGAATTTGGAATAGGATTAAAAACTGATGGCGTCTATTGTAGCAGCAAACAGGGAACACTTGTAAACTGAGAGTAATGAACAAAAAGTAAAAGACATAAAAAAGCGCCTTTATTAAAGACGCTTTGATAGATACTTAAAACACCGTACTGAATTTCAATGATTAAGAATCTTTGATAAAAACAGCTGCGCGCGCTCACTTTTTGCGCCTTCAAAAAACTCATCCTTACTACAGTTTTCGACGATATGGCCTTCATCCATAAAAATAATTCGATTGGCCACCTGACTGGCAAAGCCCATCTCATGGGTTACGCACATCATGGTCATACCATCACGAGTCAGCTCGACCATCACATCGAGCACTTCTTGAATCATCTCTGGGTCAAGTGCGGAAGTTGGCTCGTCAAATAGCATCGCAACCGGATCCATCGCCAAAGCACGCGCAATCGCTACCCGCTGCTGCTGTCCGCCTGATAGCTCGGCGGGGTATTTCGGCGCTTGCGCACTTAAGCCCACACGGTCAAGATAGGCCATGCCTTTTTTCTTAGCGTCGTCTTCTTTACGGCCCAGTACTTTGATTTGCGCGACCGTTAAGTTATCGATAATGGTCAAATGCGGAAACAGCTCAAAATGCTGAAATACCATGCCGACGCTACTACGCAGTTTGGGTAAATTGGTTTTTGCCGCGCCAACTGAGATACCATTGACCATGATATCGCCCTTTTGAAACGGCTCAAGCCCATTAACAGTTTTAATAAGCGTCGATTTGCCACTGCCCGATGGCCCACAAACGACAACGACATCGCCTTTATGCACGTGAGCAGTACAGTCAGTTAATACCTGAAAATCACCATACCATTTGCTAACGTCAGTCATTTTGATGACTATCTCAGCGCTCGCATGACCATTGTCGGTGACCAGTCCGCCAAATTCATTTATATAGGTGTCAGCATTGTTTATCCCTAGCTCATTTATCACTGGCTCATTCATCACTGGCTCCTAACCACTTTTTTTCATCATTATTAAATGAAAGTCTTAATAGTAAAATACTGCGCCAAATTTAAATTAAAACCTCAAGCGTTTTTGCAATTGCTGCACGCCTATAGAGGCACTTAAGCTGATAATAAAATAAACAGCTCCGGCGCCTAAAATGTAAGGCGTCAGTAAGCCCATCAGCTCACCACGGACGTAAGCGGCGCGGAAAAAATCCGTCAACCCAATGGCAAAAACCAGCGTCGTATCTTGGAATAAAATAATACATTGCTGCAAAATCAGCGGTAACATCTTGCGAAAAGCTTGCGGCAAAATCACCAAACGCATGGTTTGCCCATAAGTCATGCCAAGTGCCTTTGCGGCATTCACTTGCCCGCTACCGATAGATTGGATACCTGCGCGCACCACCTCTGAGAAGTACGCCGCTTCAAACATCATAAAGGCAACAACACACGAGGTAAACGCGGTATCGAGCTGTAAATATTTACCGGCTATCCAAAAGTACATCATCGGCACGGCAAAATAAAACCACAGCAATACCAATAGCAACGGCACAGAACGAAAATAATTGACGTATAATTTGGCAGGAATTTCTAGCGCTTTGATGCCGGACAAGCGCATTAAAGCCAATACCGTGCCTAAGCTAATACCGCCTAAGATAGCGAGAAACAATACTTTTAAGGTGGTCAGCATACCGCCCATCAAGCCCGGATACGCCGTTGCAAGTTCGGTCATCATATTCATTTTTGACTCCCTGCAATCAGCCCAGGCACACGCAATTTACGCTCAATCAGTCCCATAATGGCAATTAACGACAGATTAAAAACCAGATAAATAATGGTCGCATAAGTGTAAATCTCGAGGCTGTTTTGGGTATATTCACTGATGGTTTTGGTTTGGCTAATCAGCTCCATCACCCCGACCAGCGACGCTACCGACGCGTTTTTAAAGCAGTTGGTGAGCTCCGAGCTTAGCGGTGGCAAAATAACACGAAATGCCTGCGGTAGTAGCACTTCTTTATACGCCTGCGGAATCGTAAAGCCGAGCGCGTAAGCAGCATTGATTTGCCCTTCAGGTAAGGACTCGATACCGGTACGCACCTGCTCAACAATACGCGCGGCGGTAAATAATCCCAAACCCATACTGGCGGACAGCATGGCTGAGGTATTAGGCGATAAGTCTTTATACCACCACTCTTGTAGTGCGGGCGTCAGCCAACCGGGGGCGATATAAAACCAAAAGAATAATTGTACAAGAAGAGGAATATTACGAAAAAATGTCACATAAGCGGTACCAATACTACGCGCCGCTTTATTTGGCAAGGTGCGCATGATGCCCAAAATAGTACCAATCACCATGGCAATCGCCCAAGCGATACTGCCAATCAATAGCAGCCAGCCAAGACCGGTCACCATCCAATGCAGGTAAAGCTCATTACCGATACCGGTTTGCTCAAAGAGCACACCCCAGTTCCAGCTATAATTCATGATTGTCACTCCAAGCCATGAGTAAAAAGCCAACGCGCCAGACTTATAAACAGCAGTCTGGGCGCGTCAGCAAGCTATGTTGAGGGACAAAAATTACTGAGCGGTTGCTTCTTTTGGCTGTGCGCTATCGTGTGGATTGGCAATCAAAGCTTTTAGATTGTCTGACATCTCAAAGTTTAGATTGACGTTTTTTGGCGGAATTGGGTTGGTAAACCACTTATCATAAATGCTATTAATCTCGCCTGAGCTAAAGACATTGGCAAGCGCTTCATCGACCACCGCTTTAAATTCAGGATCGTCTTTACGCATCATACAACCATAAATCTCAGACGATTGCGGCGTACCAACAATCACCCATTCATCTGGATTTTTGGCTTTGGCTTTTTCACCGGCAAGTAGTACATCATCCATCATAAAGGCATCGGCACGGCCGTTTTCTAGCATAAGGAAAGCTTCGCCATGGTCTTTTGCCGAGATGACATTGATGTCCATTTTATTTTTATCATTGTATTCACGAATATAACGCTCTGAGGTCGTACCAGCAGTCGTGACCAAAGTTTTACCTTTTAGGTCTTCAAAATCTTGAATACCTGAGTCTTTTTTGGTCAATAAACGCGTACCAATTTCAAAGAAACCGTTTGAGAAGGCCACTTGTTTTTGGCGCTCTTCGTTATTGGTGGTTGAGCCACATTCAAAATCAACCGTGCCGTTTTGCACCAGCGGAATACGCGTTTGCGAAGTAATCAAGTTATAACGAATTTTTAAATCCGGCATATTAAGCTTTTCTTTTACCGCATCGACCACTTTCATTTCTAAATCGTGCGCATAGCCAATCGGCTGATTTGGGTCATCAGCGATGTAAGAAAAGGGAATAGAAGAGTCTCGGTGACCGACCACGATAGTGCCCGATTCTTTGATCTTTTGTAGCGTACCGTTGGTATTTTCTGCCGCTTCTGTCGTTGTCGCTGTGCCATCTGCTGGCGGCGCTTCGGTGTTGGTTTGATTGCTATTGTTACAGCCTGCTAGGCCAAGTGCCATAAAGGCAACCAACGTTAGAGGTTTTGAGATTAAGTAGGTCATGAGATACATCCTTTTATCACATTTGCACAAAATTAGGAGGGGACTTTGACGGTATTTGCGCCATTATTTGACTTTATATAAGCCCTTGGTTGACTTTTCCGTCATGCATCCATGCTGTTGCTTTAAGTTATCACTATGCAACTTAATGTTACTGTACAACAATTTGCACGATGCGGGTAAACTTTTTTTAATGCGACTGATATTTTACAGATTTCGTTTAACAATCATTTAAATTACGCCCATAACCAAGCCGCTATGATTGATAAATAACCATTAATCCCCATAAAGTTAACAACTTCTTAATACTAGTTATGACCTATGACCCAAGATACTCAAGTCCCAAATATTAATCAACAAGCGAGCAGCCACCGCGATAATGACGTACGCCAACGCTTTTTTATCGAAGACTCACCGGTGCGCGGCGATGTGGTGCGCCTATCGCGCAGCTATGCGACGACAATTGCCCAGAAAGCTTATCCTGAAGCCATTAAGCGCTTATTAGGTGAGATGCTGACGGCGGCAAGCTTGTTGATCAGTACCGTTAAAATTAATGGTCGCTTATCGATTCAATTACAATCATCAGATAGCGACAGCTTGCTCAATTGGGCAATGGCAGAATGCGACCAAGACGGTATCATTCGCGCCCTTGCCAGCTGGAAAAATGACACCGACGAGCAAGTGCAAGCGTGGGAAAATATGATCCATGCCAAAGACGCCTTTGCTGAGCTCGGCGCTGCTGGTCAAGGCGTGTTGTTTATCAATATTCAGCCTGATGGCGGCGAGCCGTATCAAGGTATCGTTGAGCGTGGCCATGACAACTTAGCTGATTGCTTAGCGCATTATCAAAAACAATCGGCGCAGATTCCAACGCTGATTAATCTGGCATCCGATGGTTTGCAAGCCGGTGGTATCTTGGTGCAAATGCTACCTCGTACCGCAGCCGAGACCTATGAAGTCGAGCAAAACCAAGACGCAGGGATCGATGATGACTTGTGGACGCGCTTAAGTGTGCTCACGCGTACGCTAAAAGCAGAAGAGCTGACCACGCTTGATGCCAATGAAATCCTGTACCGTTTATATAACGAAGAAAAAGTCGTTGCCCCTGAGCCTGTAGCGTTATCGTTTGGCTGCACCTGCTCACGCGAGAAGTGTGAGATGGCAATTGAGCAAATCGGTGAAACCGAAGCGTTAGATATCGTGGACGAACAAGGCGGTACGTTTGAGATGGACTGCGGATTTTGCGGTGAGGTCTACAAATTTGATAAAGACGATGTAGCGGCTATTTTCGCTGAATAGCTTCTTATCTGTTTTCTACCGTCCCTAAAATTTAAAACCCTCAAGTGTCATGCTTGAGGGTTTTTCGTTTTTATAATTTTATTGATAATAACATTCATAGTGTTAACACCTTAAATCTCGACCTCGTAATCTATCGGATAAGAATAGATACGGCTATCAAGCCCATATTTGGCGTCATGCGCGTCGCCTAATCTATTGGCTGATAACCAAGAAATCACTTGCGCAAGCACCCGATCGTTATAAGTTAAATTCATATGATTGACGCCATCAAATATCGCCTTATGACCCTCAGGTACGCTCAATGTGTGCTCTTCAGTATATTCGCCAAGCGCCGACTCTACTGACACCAGCCCATCACCCAATAAGCTGGTGGTTTTATTTTCATAATGGGTTTCAATCAACGCCGCTGCGACCAGATAAGTATTGACGTGCAGCGGTAGGCGCGTCGGATGACGAAACTCTGCCGGTAGCACGCTGCGCTCCTCTAAAGATTTCCAATCGGCATCGCGAATACTGCCATAACGCAAATCGATAATACCAGCGCTACGTAAGTCGCCCAGTTTCGCCAATGACCCAGCAAAAGGCAGCTTAGCGATTTTATATTGCACAAAATTGCCAATCTGCTCCAAACTTGCGCCATGATGCGGTGTACCTAAAGTCACCAAATTACCCACACGCTCAACCCAGCTGAATCCCTGCTCTTTACCATAAAACAGTGCGCTACGGCTCAGCAGGCCGCCCATACTATGGCCGATTAAATCAAGCTGGGTAATGTCTGGATTGCTTTCGACCAAATCTTGCAAGACTTTAGCAAAGCTACGCCCATTACTGGAGATACGCCGACCGGTATTATAGTTCAAATATAAAACTGTACTGTCTGGCAACTTGTGGGTCAGCATAGCACCGAGATTATTTTCGCCCGCAACTTGCCAGCTTAAATGACTCAAACAAAGCCCATGACACAAAACAATTACTCGCCCCGATAGTGCGCCACTTTGCACATAATTGTCTTTATCGTATAGCATCATCGACACGGCCAACGGATTGTCATGGGTGACAAGGTGGTCGCCCATCACGCCATTTAGGATATTGACCATGCGCCGTAAGTTTAAAGGCAGTGGTTGTATTTTTTTGGGTTTTAAAACCGTGTTATACAAACGTAGCCCTATGGCAATATTGTTGCCGACCAATTGCATCGCTTGACGCACCGTACCATAAATGCGCCCGGTGATACCGCGCTGCCAGTGCTCAAGATTACCATTATTAAACCGCCCCAAAGGACGCAGCAAAATCTCACGGTGGATAGCTTCGACAATATCCGTTACTTCCACGACACCCATAGTAGCAAGCTGCGCCAAGCCTTCAAAAAAATCCACCAAAGAGATTGGTTGATGCGGTTTTATCACACTGTTATCGACATTTTTGGCGATCAGCTCATCGACATAAATATAGTCAAGTTCTGCTAGCGCTTCATAGACATCGTCTTGAAAGTCTGCTTTTGCGCTCAATTCACCATCAGAGGGACGCCGAGTGGTCGCAAATAAATCGTGTATGGTTTCTATAGGTCTTGGATTGGGCATAGTGTTGCTACAGCAAGCGATTAAGGGTAATTGCCATACTAGCCTGTAAATGCCATAAACAGAAGAAAATGATTTAACTATCAGGTATTTTTATGGTTAAAAAAACAGGGAACTATAAAATATCGAAACTTACCCATTAGTAGCTATCGCCTACAACACAAAAATCCTAAAGCCATGACTTAGGATTTTTATGTTTGTTCAGACGTATCATTACTAATGCAAATAGTTAACTAGACAAAGGATTCTGCCAGTATGACGTCACCATCTTCGCGTGTAATCATAACTGTCGCTGAGCGCGGGGTACTACCGCCAGCCACTGCTCCCCATGTATTACCCGGATGCTGAATATTAATAAACAAGGTTTTAAAGTCTGGCGTCATCGTGATACCTGTGACTTCACATCCCTCCGGACCGACAAAAAATCGTTTGATGTTATCATTGCTGGCAGGCATACCGACTCGGGTTTGTTGCCCTACTGACGTGGTTTGAATGGCGCCATCGCTTACATTACCCGGTAGCGCTGCCAGTAACATACAGCTGCTGGTATCGGTATAAGCGCCGTCGTCTGTTTGAATCCATAAAACGCCGCGTGGATCGAAGTATAAGCCATCGGGAGAAGAAAAATCATTACTGTCATTTAATTGCGATAAATTTTCTGCTACTAAATCATTCGGTGCAGCAAATAAATAAATGTCCCAGTCAAAACTGGTTGCCGCATGATCACCGCCCGCTTCTGCCCAGCGAATGATATGGCCGTTGTCATTGCCACGCGCTTTGCCGCCAGTATTATAGCTGCGCGGATTGGACGCCGACACTGGCTGATCATCTCGTACACCACGATATTTATTATTGGTCAAAGTCACATACACTTCACCCGTTATCGGGCTGACCGATACCCATTCTGGTCGATCCATTTTGGTTGCACCGACTGCATCTGCTGCCGCGCGAGCAAAGACCAATACCTCATCTTGTCCATGAAAAGGCAACTCGCTGTTCAAAGCATCCAGTCCATTTTGACCATGAATCAACGCTTTCCATTCACCGCGACCATTTTCATTAAAGATAGCAGCATAGAGCGTGCCCTCATTCAAATACTTGTCTCCCGCTTTTAATCCACCACCGATATCAACATTTGACCATGTGGCTTTGGAGACGAATTTATAAATATATTCACCGCGAGCATCATCGCCCATATAAAACACCACCGGTTTGCCTTGTTCAACGGGAGCATAAGCACAGTTTTCATGAGCAAAACGTCCCAGTGCCGTGCGCTTTTGGGGCATGGAGTTTTGATCAAAAGGATCAATTTCGGTGATATAACCAAAGGTATTAAAACCATTTCGATAATCGTCAGTAGCGCTAGCACTAGTGGCGGTCATATCCCAGCGTGAAAACTCGTCTACGATCTTGGCATCTTTGGCATCAGGGGTGTGCCAAAGATATTCAAAGCCAGAGAAATTTTCCGTTGCGCCATAGCGCTCGCGACCATAATTTTGTCCTGCGCTCAGCTGACTGGCATCTTGCCCACGGGCAAACACCCCTAAAAAATTCTCTTCGGTGGTCAGATAGGTGCCCCATGGCGATAAGCCTGCGCCGCAATTGTTATTGATACCGCGAGTTTGAAAGCCTGTTGGGTCAAACTTGGTCTTGACCAAATCAGAGCCCGCAACAGGACCTGCTAATTGCGTGGTTGTACTGCTGGTGATACGGCGATTGTATTTTGAATTGGAGACCATCTCGTAGCCCATGCCATCGGCGCGGCGTTTCATCTCGACCACCGCTACCCCATGACAATTGACCTCACGACGTACGTCGCTTGCAAGTCGACGATTTTGGAAGATTGGCGCAGCATTTTTATCTTGGATCACATGGTAACCAAATGGGCTCAGCTCGCTGCTATTGACGTATTCATGATTCATGACCAGTAGTCCATTCTCTGATGCTTTGGCATCATAGGCAGTGCCCTTTTTGCCAAAGAACCACATGCCATCATGGTTATCACCCATACGCCATTCGAATGATTCAGCTGACTGCTCGCGATTGTCTTTCCAATCATCAATGCCAGATATCAGCGGCGTGCCTAGAGGCAGTATCATCTCAGCCTTATAGCCTGCCGCCACGCTCATGGTTTCGGCAGTCGAATGCGCCACTGCGGTAAACTTCAAAGTTTCGGGACGCTTGAGATCACCTTGTGCAGGGATAGCAGCATCATTGCCATTATTTTTGGTAGGAATACTATCGTTATCGTCGCTACAGCCAACTAAAGGTAGCGCTCCAAAAAACGCCGCCGCTGTCAATCCTGTGCCACCTTTTAGGATACTACGCCGATTTAAACGGCGACTAATAATGGTTTGAAAATCAATATTGTTGCTCGGATTAGAATCTTCAACGACTTCATGGGCAAGCGGTTGTTTGTTATTCAATAATGTCATTATCAGTCACCTTGCTGTTAGGCTTGATTGGCATGAGAGAGTTGATTGCAGTCTTGTAATTGCAATCACCAAAATACGAATTATGCCTAATTCTACTGAGTGTTTATGACAGTACGTTGAAAACCAAATGCCGATTTGATAGTTATTTAATGATAAGCTTAGGATAAATGACTATCACCACTGATAAACCAAAAAAATCCCAAGCGTTCACTTGGGATTTTTTGATAGCGTTAAGCATTAATGCCTTTACAGATTAATAGGTGATAGCTGTGATAAAAACTTATTTAACCTCTGTCTGCCACTGATGAGCGCCTAGTTTTAAAGTCAACACATCGCCCGCATGTAAAGCGCCAACGCCGCTTGGCGTCCCGGTCATAATGACGTCGCCCGCTTGCAAACTAAAAGCATGACTGATATTAACCAATAACTCATAAACGGGAAATAGCATCAAGGCACTATCGCCGTCTTGCTTAAGTTCGTTATTAATATTCAGCTGATAATGGACGTTTCTGAAGTCACCAAAGGCATTTGCATCGAGCCAGTCAGCAAGCACACAAGCGCCATCAAAGCACTTGGCGCGCTCCCAAGGATGACCTTTTTCTTTCAGCTCAGTTTGTAGCTCACGCAAGGTCAAATCAAGCCCTAATGTCACGCCACCAATAGCTTGTTTCGCCTCTGCAAGCGTGGCTTTTGATAAGTCTGTTGCCAGCTGAATACAAAGCTCAGCTTCATAGTGGGTTTCACCAAAGATGGCAGGGTTTGGCCGCTCAATGCCTTGACGGAGAGATACCACCGAAGAGGCAGGCTTCATAAATAGCATCGGCGCGCTAGGCACTTCATTGCCCAACTCCTGCGCATGCGCCGCATAGTTGCGCCCGACGCAGACGATTTTACCGATAGAAGTACGCAGACGTTCGCTATTATCAATGCTGGTATCACTATTGGTATCAGTGGTGCCAGCAGTATCTTTCACATTACCAATAATAGCGTTGGCGATGGACATATGGGGCGATGAGCTCATACAGTTTCCTTACGGCATGTTTTTGACATTTATGACCACTATAGCTTTTTTATTTTGCTGTGCCTACTTTTAAGGAATGGTATTGGTAACCACGTCTGGCGGCACATAGCTGGCGTGACGATTCATACGTTTTTCAAACAATCTAAAGCTAAATAAAATCACCCACGATAGCAGCAGATAAACGACACCGGCCGCAAAGAACAATTCCATCAAGGTATAAGTGCGCGCACTAATCGTACGAGCAACACCCGTGATATCCATCAAAGCAATGGTGGATGCCAGCGCGCTTCCCTTTAGCATAAAAATAACTTCATTACTGTAGGCAGGAATCACAATACCAAAAGCGCGCGGTAAGGTAATACGCGTTAGTTTCTGCCATTTTGACATGCCAATGGCATCGGCGGCTTCAAGCTCGCCCACAGGAATATTTTGGATTGCACCGCGAATAATCTCTGCCAAATAGGCGCTGGTATTAAGGGTAAAGGCGATGATGGCACACCAGTAAGCTTGGCTAAGTACTGGCTCCCATAAGAACGAGTTACGTACCGCTTCGAACTGCCCAAGCCCATAATAAATCAAAAATATCTGTACCAGTAGCGGCGTGCCACGGAAAAAGAAGATATATAAAAATGGTAAAACTTGCACCAGCCAATTTTTAGACAGGCGCAGTAATGCCAAAATCAGACCAAAAAACAACCCAATAATACCCGAGAATACAACGAGCTGGACAGTCAATACCGCCCCACTCATTAAATCAGGGATATGGTCAAAAATGACCTGCCAATTCCAATCCATAGTATCTCTCCTCTACCCTATGGTCGATTGACTTTGAGTGGTTTGATGGTGGGTTTGACGGCTGAGCTTTTTAGCATAACGCGCCGCCGGATTGGCGCGCCACTCAAGCCACATCATAAAACCGGTAATCAACATGGTCAGACCCAAATAAATAATCGCCGCGGCCATATAAAAGGTAAACGGCTGCTGTGTCGACTGCGCCGCGCGCGACGATTGATACATGATATCTTTTAGACCGACGACTGACACCAAGGCGGTATCTTTGAGCAATACCAAAAACAAATTGCCGAGACCTGGCAGCGCAATCTGCCAAACTTGCGGCAAGGTAATACGATAAAAAGTCTGAAAAGGTCGCATGCCAATCGCTTGCGCCGCTTCTCTTTGCCCTACCGGAATCTCTTGAATGGACATACGAAAAATTTCGGTCGCGTAAGCACCAAAGGCAATCGATAACGCCATCACCCCGCCCCAAAACGCGCTAATCTCGATATAATCGTTATAGCCGAACTTTTTGAGGATGCTCATGAGCAATATCGAGCCGCCGTAATAAATAAACAGCACTAATAACAGCTCAGGGATGCCGCGCATCGTGGCAGTATAGACCGTCGCAAGCTTACGTAGCAGCCAGACATTGGACATCTTGGCCGTCGCGCCAAGCAAGCCTAGCGCCATACCGATGACCAAACTGGTCAGCGCAAGCTTTATAGTGACGGTAGCGCCGCTTAGTAATAGCGCGCCAAATCCTTGTAAATCAAACACAATTATCCACTCAGTCTCTTTATATTAGCAAGTTGCAAAATATGAGTTAAAAGAATCAGCATCAATAGCTGAGCGCTGCGAATAGTCGTATGACCAACCGCATAGATGGCGGTTTTTTGCGTCATAGAATGACGTGATATTCATACGATTACGGCGGCGGAAATTGACACAGTAGAAATGAGCGCTGATTTTATCATATTCGCTGCCAGCTATGTTAATACTCATGCATAAAAGCGCTGCCTAAATAGAGACTTATCAGGATAAATAGCCTATAAATCAGTGATATCTGATAAAAGTTGACCATTCATAATGCATAAAATTGTGGTGATTCTTTGAGTAAGGAATCATGATAATCATTTCTAAACAAAATCGATAGGATAACAACCAGATGCGAGTAGGATAAATTTTTCTTGCTTGCTGTGCGCTTTGCACTCCAGAGGCTTCGAAAAACTTATCCCCCTCGCCCTGTATTGGTTGTAAAGTAACCCTATTATTAAAGCAAAAAAGACATCACCCTGATGGTAATGTCTTTTTGCTTTTATGACTTCACGTTTACCGCTAAATAGGGAAAACCGTGATTAATATAGCGATAACAATAAGCATTTATTGCCCTGCGCTCTCTTTTACTGCTGATTCGGGTGCTACCGACTCAGTGTTTGCCGCCTTTGCTGGTACGGCAAAATATTTTTGATTGATTTTATCATACGTGCCATTGGACTTTAGATTGGCCAAAGATTGATTGATTTTGGCTTGCAAGGCTTCATCGTTAGGACGCACGGCAATCGCAAAATTATCATTGATATCTATCTCATCGCCTTTGATTGCATAATTGCTGCCTGACGGTGAGCCAAGCCACTCTAGCGCTGGGAGTTTGTCAGATATCATGGCATCAACGCGACCAGAACCCAAATCCAAAAAGGCATTGCTCAAGGTATCATAAAGCTTCATATCAGCTTTTGGATAGGCATTTTCTAACCACTGCGAAGAGATGGTCGAGCGCTGTGCGGCAATAGAATGGGCATTGATATCGCTGCTATTGGCAGGATCAAAGCTGCTGTCTTTTTTGGCTAAAAATACCAAGGCATTGCTAAAGTACGGGTCGGTAAAAGCCACTTGCTTTGCACGCTCGGGCGTGACCGACATTGCCGCGACGATGGCATCATATTTACCCGCTTTAAGCCCAGGAATAATACCGTCCCAATCTTGCGCTATGATTTCACAAGTCATCTGCAAATCGTCACAAATAGCATTGGTGATTTCAACATCGAAGCCGCCAAGCGTGCCGTCAGCATTGGTATAGTTAAAGGGTGCATAAGCGCCTTCGGTGCCGATACGTAGTACATTATCATCGTCGCTCGCAGCGCTATTATTATCAGCCGCTTCGGACGTTTTAGTCGTATCCGAGCTAGCAGTTTCATTAGTCTCATTTTGACCATTACTACAGCCCGCTAAAGCTAATAGTGCCGCTAAGGCTAGCATCGATTTTGTCTTTAACAAGTGCTTACTGGCGGATGAGGTAACAGAGGACGTACTAGGCACAGGTGCTAAAAGAAGATGGTTGCTCATAATCATCCTTGATGTTGTTATTTGGCAT
>NZ_PJBX01000137.1:0-22746 GCF_002836335.1 Psychrobacter sp. Sarcosine-02u-2
TAAGTAAGAAAATAAAATCATTTAGATAGTTTAAGTTTAACAGTGCACCCTTTATTCTGACCAATAGAAAAGAGTATAACTATGATTCGAGTACTAGTAGTAGATGATCATGATTTGGTGCGAATGGGCATTAGCCGCATGTTGGCAGATAGTGCCGATATCGAAGTCGTCGGCGAAGCAGATAGCGGCGATATGGCGATTAAATTGGCAAAACAACTGCGTCCGGATGTGATATTGCTCGATGTCAATATGCCCAATATTGGCGGGCTTGAAGCCACCAAACGCCTTATTCAGCTTGATATGGGCTTTAAGATTTTGGCCGTGAGTAGCATGTCAGCGCAGCCTTACCCGTCGATGCTCATCAAAGCGGGTGTCAATGGTTATATCACCAAAGGGACGCCGCTTGATGAGATGATACGCGCGGTGAAAAAAGTCTATCAGGGCGGGCGTTACTTTAGCCAAGACGTTGCCGAGCAATTGGCGGATGTTCTGCTATCTGATAATGCCAGCTCACCTTTTGACTTATTAAGTGACCGTGAAAAACAGGTCGCGATGATGGTGGTAAATTGCCAAAGTCCGCAGCAAATCGCCGATCAACTATTTGTCAGCGTCAAAACCATCAATACTTATCGTTACCGTATTTATGAAAAAGTCGGTGTCGATAGCGATGTAAAGCTGACCCATTTGGCCATTCGCCATGGGCTTATTCAACCGTAAGTCGCTATGCGCATACATTTTAGGCGTCTTTTCTTTTATGACGGTTAATTTTTAAAGCCTATAGAAATACCGAAACCCTTAACGCCTATAACGCCTATGAAATTTCTAAAACCTGCGCCGTCGAAACCTATGAACTCTATTAGTAGCGTCATCGCGACTGTTATTGATTATTTTCAGCGCGATGACACCTTACCTTTGCCGCAGTTGCGCAGGCTAGGTCTGATTTATAGCAGCTATCGCTTTGTCGTCAGCCTATTTTCGATGCTGATGGTGTATATCACAGCGCGCGCTAACGATGGCTCATCATTACCAAGTTTTTTGCAGCAAACCGCGCTCAGTTTTTATGTCCTTCTAAGCTTAATTTTATTGGGTTTATTTTATGTGGTGACCAAGCATCCACGGCAACAGCTGGCGTTTGGTTTGGCAGTAGACGTCATTATTTTAAGCTTACTGCTTTATACCGCTGGCGCGCCTGATTTGCAGTTGACCATGCTGTATATGGTGGTGGTTGCCGCCAGCTTTATGCTGCTTCATAGCTCGCAAGCGCTGATTATTACTTTACTGGCGATTATTTTCGTTATCTATCAGCAGTTTTTTTATGCGATTGCCAATAGCATGAGTTTGGCAAATTTGGGTGATGCGCTCCTGATGTCAGCCAGCTTCTTGGCAGTCGGCGGTTTAAGTTGGTCAATCTCGCAGCGCTTGGTACAAGTTGAGAAAGTAGCGGCCCGTCACGCCAAAGAAGTCGAACGCTTAAACGTTATCAATCAAGAAGTCATCCCCCAAATGGCCAACGGTGTCATTGTTATCGATTGTGAACAAGTAGTTTTAGCTAACCTTGCGGCTTATCAATTACTCAGTATTCCAAATACTACGGCAATGGAGGCAGAGTATGTTGAGACAAATGCTGCGCTCAGTAGCTCGCCAAACAACTAGTTAAACAATTCTTTAAACAGCCATGCAAACAACTCTTCAAATAATATTAAAAATCATATTGCAAACAAACCACTCGCCGACTTTCAGCAGCAGTTTCGCGCGCAACATTTGCAGCTTTTTGAAGCCTGCCTATCGATAGAAACAGGACAATCTCGCAGTTTTATCTATGAATTGCCAGCTACTGCCAATGCCTCTGTCTTTGGTAAGCTTCGCGTCGAAATCATTCCGTTAAAAGATGACAGTAAGCTTGTCATATTGGAAGACTTACGCCGCGAACAAGCCAGCGCCCAACAGTTAAAATTGGCCTCACTCGGGCAACTGACCGCCAGTATTGCTCATGAAATAAGAAATCCTTTAGCCGCTATCTCGCAAGCCAGTCAACTACTGATAGAAGATATTGAAGAAAGTCAGGCCATAGAGAGTGCAAGCGCAAATGATGCCTTGGCTGGCAATCATGAGCTTTATAAAATGATATTCACGCAAACAAAGCGCGTTAATCGTATTATTGAAGACGTTTTAAAACTGTCACGCCAGCAAACCGCTAAGCAGCAATTAATTGCCCTTGCCGACTGGATGCCAGAATTTTTGACAAACTATTTTCAAGGTCACGATGTTTTTTTACACAGTCATGCGCAGCCGACCATCTTCTTTGATCCGCATCAATTAGAGCAAATTTTTATCAATTTAATTAACAATGGCTTACGTCATAGCAATTATGCTCACCCTCATGCCGTTGTGGAAATCGAAATTTATTGTGCCGATAACGATGTTATAATTGATGTATTGGACGATGGCACAGGTGTAAGCACGGCAGATTTAAACCACTTGTTCAATCCATTTTTTACCACTGATAAGGCGGGCACAGGTTTAGGCTTGTATTTATCGCAAGCATTTTGTGAGGCCAACCATGCGCGCCTACTTTATATTCCAGAACACAAAAAAACCTGTTTTCGTTTGATTGCGCCTGCTACTGACAACGCGGCCATTGATAATGAAGCAGTTGAAAACTTAGATAAAACCTATTTTTAATGCCTTGCAGTATTTTAGGACAATGAGATGATGTATGACCACAACCGCGCTAGTCGTTGATGATGAAGTAGATTTATGCCGCTTGATGCAAATTACCTTAACCAAAATGGGCATCAAAAGCGATGTGGCTTATACCTTGTTGCAAGCCAAAGCCTATTGGCAAGCAAACGACTATGATTTTTGTTTAACCGATTTAAAACTCCCTGATGGTTCAGGCTTAGAGTTGGTTAAGCATATTAGCAGCAGCTCAAGTACGCCCGTTGCCGTGATTACCGCGCATGGCAGTATGGATTTGGCGATTGAAGCACTGAAGCTGGGCGCTTTTGACTTTGTTAATAAGCCGCTTGAGCTGCCGCGCCTGCGTCAATTGGTTGAAAATGCACTCAAGGTTATTCATCAAGATAACGCCGCAAAGTCAACACCTGAGCAGCAAATGCTCGATAGCCGTCTGATTGGCGACTCAGCTGTCATGCACCCGTTAAAAAATACCATTTTAAAATTAGCACGCTCGCAAGCGCCAGTTTTTTTATCGGGGGCGTCAGGCACTGGTAAAGAAGTGGTTGCGCGCTTAGTCCATGACTTAAGTCGGCGCCGTGATAGCAGCTTTGTACCAGTCAACTGCGGCGCGATTCCATAAGAGCTGATGGAGTCAGAATTTTTTGGTCATAAAAAAGGCAGCTTTACTGGCGCTGTGGCTGATAAACAAGGACTGTTTCAACAGGCTAATGGCGGTACGCTATTTTTAGATGAGGTCGCCGACTTGCCACTAGCGATGCAGGTCAAATTACTGCGCGCCATTCAAGAAAAAACTGTGCGCGCGATCGGCGATACCAAAGAAGTGCCAGTTGATATTCGTACCCTATCAGCGACGCATAAGGATTTAAATCAGCTGGTACAAGAAGGTAGCTTCCGCCAAGATTTATATTACCGCATCAATGTCATTGAGCTTAAACTGCCGACGCTTAACGCAAGACGTGATGATATACCGGTATTGGCCAAGCACTTTTTGACCCTGATTGCGGACGAATGGCAATTGGAGTCGCCGCCAACACTGACCCATGCTGCGTGCGCGCGCCTACAACATCACGACTTTGCGGGTAATGTACGCGAATTACGTAATATCCTTGAACGCGCGATAACCTTAGCGGAGACATCCACTATTGATGCGAGTCATTTGGGCTTAGCTGATGTAGACAATGAACAATTAGAGAACACGCAAGAAGCTATTGCAGAAGTAGAGCAAAATAATAGCGCTGACAAAGCGACCCTTTCAAGCAATGCTATTTTAGATAAAAGTGAAAGCGTAGTAATAGAATCTAGAAAAGATAATGCGGTAAAAAAAGACGTAGAAGGTGCAGAAAAAGACAGCCTGCAACAGGCAAAAGCCACTGTATCTCCTTATCGCACGATTACTCAGCACTATCCTTCAATGAATGCGCGCGCGGCGACCAGTCCCGTAGCACAACCTGATAAAGCAGCAGCCAGCGCTATATCAGAACCATTAACAAATGAGATTGAGAAGCTAGAAGATTCAAAACCATCCGTAAATCAAGAAAATATTAGCGCGGGTCAATTACCTGCCCAAGGCTTAGAGCATTATTTGCAAGAGCAGGAAAGGCAGTTGATTATTACCGCCCTTAAACAGACAAACTGGAATAAGACCCAAGCTGCTGAATTGTTGGGCACCACTTTCCGCTCGTTACGCTATCGTATGTCAAAGCTTGAAATTGCTGAAAATCAATCTGAGCAATAAATAAGTACTCATATGTAGATAAAAGTTAAATTAAGGCTTGGCTCTAACCTTTGGCTTTTCAGTCGGCTTTTCAGTCACGTGCTCGATGATTGTATTGTTTTGAGTCACTTTATTTTTAACAACTTTATTATTAGTATCATCTTGATTAGGAACGTTTTTTGCTTGAGGCTTGCGTACAAAGCGAACACCCGACGGCAAGGCTTTTTGTCTGAGTAAATCAAGCGCCTGTTGCTCCCATGTGCTTTCATTTCCTGTTAAAGTCACATCAGGCGCTACCCCAACCCCATCTATTTTTTTACCCGAAGCGGTCATGTAATGGGCAACGGTCAGCTTCACCGCCTGCTCGTCATTCAGCGGTATCACAGACTGCACTGAACCTTTACCATAGCTGACCTCGCCTAAAATAGTCGTGCGTTTTTGCGCTTGCAAACTACTGGCTAAGACCTCAGCCGCTGAAGCAGAATAACGATTTTGCAACACCACAACTGGCATAGTATCTAATAACGCTGCACCTTGCGTCGATAGTGTGCGTGAGTCGCTTTGACGACCTTTGACTTGTACCACATCGGTATTGGTCATAAATAAGCTGGCAACGCTTACCGCTGACGCCAATACACCGCCTGGGTTGTCACGCATGTCTAATAAAATTCCCTTAACAGGCGCGTCCAAATCAATTAACCCTTGTAACAGCTTCTCACGGCTATTGTTTTGAAAGGCGGGTAATCTAACAATAGCCATTCCATCTACCAGCCGTGTTTCAATAATTTGTGGATGGTTGTGATTACGCTGTAAAGTCGTGGTATGTTTACGCCGTCCTGCTTTTGATGTCACGACATCCACTTGGGTACCTGCAATGCCCGTTAGCAATTGCTCAATGTCATTACTTTCTTCGTCTTCGCCAAGTTTAAACTCGTCCACTTGGTGCAAATAATCGCCAACGGCAATACCTTTTTTATCGGCAGGCGAGCCATCAACTACCTCAGTAATCACCCAATAGCCTACTTTAGGCTGATACTGCACCTTGATACCGATATCACCGACGTCGCCTTCAGTAAAAGCACGCAGATTCTCATAAGCTTCTGCATCCAAAAACTCAGCGTGGCTATCAAGCTTGGTCAACATACCGCTCATGGCGTTGCTAAATAGCTCTTCGTCACTGACTGTATCCACGTATTCGCGTCGTACCAAATCAACGACGGCCACAAAGGTTTTGAGCGTTTCAGGCGAAATGGCCTTTAACGATACTTGCGCAACTTCAGCGGGAATATCGGTGTTTATCACGTCTGACTCGTCATTTAGCGCGCTTTCATCGGCAACAGCATCTATCGAGTCATCGACTTGATCGGCAGATTCGAGCATATCGGCGATATCTGATAAATCGTCGGCGTTATTAGCTTGCTCGGCATTACTTAAGGATACATCGTCGTCGTTAAGCCCAATCAATTGCAAGCTTGCGGTAGGATTTTTGCCAGTATTATTGATTTTTTGATTATCATTGGTAGCAGCCTGTGCTGGCATATTGACCACACCTAGCCCTACTACACTGCTTATAAGAGCGGGTTTTAATAGCTGAGAGCTGATTGATTTGACATTAAAAGACTTCATTTTAAAAGATTTAGAACCAATAAATTTAGAATCAACAGGCAATGGCAAGATGATATTTCTCAAGCTTTTAGACAGCAATAAGGATAAAGGGCGAATTGGACGCATAATAAATTACTCAAAGAAAGGATTTGGTTATTATTTTTATAACTTTTGGATTATATGGATATTTATGATTATAAAGTTATTCATGAACAATGTCGTCTAAAATAACACTGCGCTTCTACCTAAGACTAGGACAGTATTGCAAGTAACTTAAACAATATGTATCAAGCAAAATGCGGGGATGCGCAAAAAAAAATGCAAAAAAAGGGAAAGACACTCAATATCTTTCCCTTTTTATAAAACTCAATAGCTTTAGCAGTAGTAATAGACTGATAAATGACCCTATTAAATGTCTAGTTTATGTAGCCGAAAGCAGTAAGTTTTTACCGGTCATCTCATCTGGTTGCTCGATTTCCATTAATGCCAAAATCGTAGGCGCAATATCACTAAGCTTGCCACCGCTACGTACTTTTACGGCTTTCTCACCAATATAAATCAATGGCACAAGCTCAGTAGTATGCTGCGTATGCACCTGACCACTTTCATAGTCTTGCATCTGCTCACAGTTGCCATGGTCAGCAGTGATCAGCATGTCGCCACCCGCAGCACGTACCGCTTTTTCTAAACGACCAATGCACACATCTAACGCCTCTACCGCCTTGACAGCAGCTTCAAAGACGCCTGTATGACCGACCATATCGCCGTTGGCATAGTTGACTACTAAAACATCGTATTTACCCGACTCGATAGCAGCGACCAGCTCATCGGTCACCTCAGGCGCACTCATTTCTGGCTGTAAATCGTAAGTAGCAACATCAGGCGATGGCACTAAAATCCGCGTCTCGCCTTCATATTCATCTTCGCGGCCGCCGCTAAAGAAAAAGGTCACGTGCGCATATTTTTCAGTTTCAGCGATACGTAGCTGGGTTTTACCTTTATCTTGTAAATACTCGCCAAGCGTATTGGTCAAAGACGCTGGATAATAAGCGATACTGGTTTTTGGATTGTCCGCTAACACGTCAGAGTATTTGGTCAACATCACAAAAGCGGCAAGCTTTGGTTGCTTATGACGGGCAAAACCAGAAAACTCATGATCTGGTAGCACAAAGGCTTGCGCAAGCTCACGGGCACGGTCAGCGCGGAAGTTCATAAAGATAAGTGCGTCATTGTCATCGACGGTATAAGGCACTTCGTCGCGACCAATCACCACCGTTGGATTGATAAACTCATCGGTTTCGCGTGCTTTATACGCCGCTTGTATGGCGCCATCGGCGCGCGTGGCTAAGCGATCGGCTTTACCTTCGGTGATAAGCTCATAGGCTTTTTGCACGCGGTCCCAGCGATTATCACGATCCATTGCATAATAGCGCCCGATAATGCTGGCAATTTGCACGCGGCCACCTTCGTAGTGGTCATTGAGCTTGGCAATATGGTCGCGTAAGCGGTTAATGTACTTATCAGCAGATTTGGGCGGGGTATCGCGGCCGTCTAAAAAACAATGCACAAAGACATTTTTGGCACCGTGTACCAATGCCGAATGGCACATGGCTTCGATATGATTTTGGTGCGAGTGCACGCCACCATCAGACAACAATCCCATAATATGTACGTTACCGCCAAGCTTATTTGCCGCTTTCACCGCATTAACTAAAGCTTCGTTTTTATAGAACTCACGATTGGCGACTTCATTTGAGATACGAGTGGAGTCTTGATAAAGCACGCGGCCGGCGCCCAAATTCATATGACCAACCTCTGAGTTACCAAACTGACCATCTGGCAGGCCGACATCTTCTCCTGAAGCCGATATCAATCCATGCGGGTATTGCTGATAAATCTTATCCAAATTTGGCATATGGGCGGCAGCAATCGCATTATCCTTATCGTCTTCACGATGCCCAAAACCATCTAATATCATTAAGACATGGGGCACTTTTTTATTTTGCTCGCTAACTTGCTTATTATTGAGCTGAGCCTGACTATCGTCGATAATTTCTGCTTGTTGCTGGTTATGGGTCATGGATTACCGCTCCTCAAGTGAATGAACGCCTAGAATGCTATCTTAGGATGTTTACAGTCCTCTATATTAACACATATCTCAAAATAGCTGAAAAATCGTCCTTTTAAGCCATATTTAAGCCCTTAAAAATTCTGCCATTTCATGGTAGATAAAGTAAATACTCAACATCATTCATGCTGCTTATTAACCCTACGTAGCAATCTGTAAATCGTACTTGCAATCACTCAAGTCATTGGTTAAGATAATTATATTCTGAAGTGTTGGCTAGTAGATGTTTATTCCCTGAGCCGATAATGCTTTACCAGGATGTGGTACCTATTGCCTCATTGTGTATGCCTGCACCGCTTGCGGTGTCTCAGGAAACCTGCAGAGGCAGTGACGCATCCGCCCTGAACTTCACGGTTCATGGGTCACCATCTTACGGCGGCACTTCGGTTGTTTTATTCAGTTATTAGCTATTTTATTTATAAATATTATCTTTTATAAAAAATGGTTTTTAACACTCAAAAAGCCCCTTTTATTAATGATAAAAGGGGCTTTTTTTATGCTAGCAAAAATGTCTATTTAATAATAAATCGATTATTCGTCATTGGCTGATTTGGTAATTTTCTTCACATCTTTATGGATGTTTTTAGCCGTACCATCGACAGTAGTATGTTGTTTAAACACATTGCCAAACGGATTTTGTTGCTGTTGACCAAATGGATTTTGGTTGTTCATACCACCAGCACCGCCAAATGGATTTTGACCGCCCATGCCGCCTGCGCCACCAAACGGGTTTTGTCCACCCATCTGTTTTGCCATCATCTCCATCATTTTTTGCTGATTGTTCATAACGTAATTATTAGCAAAGTCTTTGAGCTTTTTTTGCACCGGCGGCAATATCACCAGTAAGGCTAATAAGTCACTGAGCACACCCGGAATCAGCAGCAAAAGACCCGCCGCTGCTACAGCGACACTTTTAATCATGGTTGATTCTTGTGGACGCATAGCAGGGTTCATCATACCGCCCGCTTTCATCTGCTGCGCCATTGGATTGAGTGCTGCCATCCCTTTACGTATAAGAGAGATACCGATAACGGCGGCGATAATAAACCACATAAATACCCACCAACCGCTCATAAACTGCGCAAGTAAATACCAAAGCAGCATCTCGATAATAAACCAAACGATGGCAATACCAACTATCTGACCCATAAAGTGTCGTCCTATAAGATAAAATCTAAAAATTAAGCGCCATGCAAATTAATATGGCTAACATATGATGTATATGGGGATTGATTGCTATACTATCAAACTTACGGCTGATTTTTAAGCCATAAAACAAAATGTAAGTAATACGGAATACTATGGCAATTATTATCGGGATTGACCCGGGTTCGCGCATGACTGGTTATGGCATTATCCAACAAACGGGCGACAAACTAACGTATATAGACGCAGGCACGATTCGTACAGATACCAAAGAGATGCCTGAGCGCCTAAAGCGTATTTTTAATGGCTTAACGCGTATCACCCAGCATCATTTAAAATATGGCGACGAGCCGATTTATACTGCTATCGAGCAAGTTTTTATGGCAGAAAACCCAGACTCAGCGTTGAAGCTCGGGCAAGCTCGCGGTGCGGCGATTGCTGCTATGGTCGCTCTTGATTTAGAAGTATCGGAATATACCGCTCGCCAAATTAAACAAGCGGTCTGCGGCTATGGTGCAGCGGCAAAAGAGCAGGTACAAGAGATGGTCTGTCGCATTTTGGCGTTAGAGGTGGTGCCCCAGCAAGATGCCGCTGATGGTCTTGCCTGCGCCATTTGTCATGCGCATTCAAGCCATTCCATGAACAAACTCATAATGAATAGCGCCATGCGCGGACGCGGCACATCGAAGAAAAAAGGTCGCTGGCGTTTGACCGAAGAAGACTTAGGCAATTTGCGTTAAAAAATAAGTTCGCAGTAAAGTAATAGAAGTAATAAATATAAAAAAACACGCATCCAAACGGCGCGTGTTTTTCGTTTAAATTATCTCTTCTATCAAAACCGCGAAAGAGGACTCCATCCGATCTAGGGTGGAGGTGAATTTCGCATATCCTGCTCTTTTTTACACAGATACCTCATTAAAATCATACCAAACCCACTGAGTTATTGATACAATAATTAAGTATTAAGATATTTATAAACTCACTAAGCGCCTTCCATGAAAATCAACAAAGCGTATAAATTTAGGCTTGAGCCTAATGCAGAACAAGGGGTTATGCTGAGCCAGCTTGTCGGTTCTGCGCGGTTGGTTTGGAATCAAATATTAGCAATGTCATTTGAGATGTTTGCTAAAGGCGAGTTTATTAATGCGACCAATTTGGTCAATAAAATAACGGGATTGAAGAATGATCCCGATTTTGCCTACCTGAAAACCTGCTCCAATGCTGTATCCTTACAACAGAAAATCCGTGACTTAGCATCGGCTTGGGCGCGGTTTTTTGATCCCAAAGTCCATGCGAGGCACAAAGAAAATAAAAAGAAACCTCGTAAACCTAAATTCTTTAAACTGGCGGATGGCACCGAACTCCAATTAAGGCCGCTGATGCCGCAATGGAAACGCAAATCAGATGGGCGTGACTCAATTAGATTGGTGCAGTTTGATAAGTACTGCCGTGTTGAAGGCAATCGAGTGAAACTGCCCAATGGCGTTGGTTTCGTAAAGTTTAGAAAGTCCCAAGACATCATCGGCACCATCAAAAACGTCACCATCAGCAAAAAATCAGGGCGCTGGTACGTGTCTTTTGGCACAGAGCGAGAGTTGGCCCAAAAGCCAATTCATCCCTCGAAAAGCGCCATAGGCATTGATTTAGGTATCAGCAAACTGATTACCACCTCAAACAGTGAGGTCATCAAACCCAAAAACAGCTTTAAAGCCAATCAAATCAAACTGGCCAAGCTGCAACGGCAGTTGAGCCGCAAAGTTCTGTTTAGCCAAAACTGGAAAAAGCAGAACAGCAAGATTCAAAAACTCCATCACCACATCGCCAATATTCGCCATGACTACTTGCATAAAATCACCACCACAATCAGCAAAAACCACGCCATGATTGCCTGTGAAGATTTAAAAGTCGCCAATATGTCGAAGTCTGCCAGTGGTACGGTGGAAAATAAAGGTCGTCAGGTCAAAGCCAAGTCGGGATTGAACAAATCTATCCTAGATCAAGGCTGGGGCATGATGGTCAATATGCTTGAGTATAAGCAGCAATGGCGCGGTGGTTTACTTGTCAAAGTAAACCCACGATTCACCAGCCAAACCTGCTCTGAATGCCAACATATTGCCAAGGAAAATCGACAAACTCAGTCAAAATTTGAGTGCGTCAAATGCATGTATGTTGCGAACGCTGATTTTAATGCGGCTCGTAATATACTCGCGGCAGGACATGCCGTGTTGTCTGCGGAGGGAGGACGCAGTAAAGGTCGCCCGATGAAACAGAAAACAAGTGACACCGTGAGGATGTCACCTAAGAGCTGATGCTTTTAGAATCCCCCACTTGAGCTTGGCGAAAGTGGTGGGAGTATGTCAATTGAGTCATCGTTTAAAATAATGAAAATGACCAACAAACCTACTCTAACAAAGCATTACTCTACCACGCTACTCTCAATCACTGCATCGAGTACATAGGCATATTCTTGCGCTTCTTCATTCTCGTTAGCGTCTAACTGATAGCGCTGAAGACGTAGTACTTCATCGTGCATACCATCGGGCTGATAGCCATCGATTTCACCGTTAAAGGCTGTCCACTCACCTTCGCTAACCTTGATACCTTGGTGATCATAAGTAATGGGTTTTACTTGTAAGCATAACTCTGAACTCTTGTCAGCGCAGGCTACTTTCTTAGCATTGACTGCCCAAAATACCGTTTCACCTTTACTGTTGTATTTGGCCTGTGAGGTTAACTTACCTGCCCAAACTAACGTCGCCGCGTCGCTTGTGATTTGCGTTAAGATTGGTTGACGACTTTCAGCCGTTGCGCTCTCAGCACGACCGTTTTCGACATTGGCGTCTAATACTAAGGTCAATTGATTCTCACCTTGCATTAGCTCATTCAATTGGTTTTCAGCCTTATCAAGCTCACCGCACGACATTTTGGTGCTCATGCCGTCTTCGATGGTCAACGTTTGACCTTGAAGCTGATAACCTGCGCTCATGGTATTGCAGCCGACACTATAGTTTAGGCTATTCTCGCCTTGGTATTGGCTAAAGCTCAAGCGTACTTGGTCTTTGATATCGAGCAATGTATTTAGTGGCTGTGCACCTTTATCGCTTGCAGACATCAGTGTCCAGCGATAACGGGTAAGATTGGCTATCATTTGTTCTTCAGTGCTCATCTCAGCCGCCTTGAACTCATCATTTTCTAGCGTAGCAGCATTACTATCGACTTCGTTAGCATTTTCTGTCTGTACATCATTCTCGCCTGGCACTGAGGCTTCTTGGCAGGCAGTTAATGTCAGACTTACCGCTAAAATACTGGGCAACACAGCAAATCTAGCCAAAGACTTTATAAAAGATGATTCCGTAAAATATTGGGTGTCAAAAGATGAGGTCATAACAGTCATACCTTGTGAGTAAACCTTTTCGATATTCCGCTTTTTAACATACGAAGTTTTCACTATACAAATCGCAATTGTATCTATTTTTGTAAAGTGTTCATAATTTGACCACTATAGCGCCGATGTCATCTATTATTGTTACAAAGTGTTTAATTTTATAGATTGATAGTAACTGTTTTCGATAGTTTTTCTAATTTTACAATAAAAAAAGCCTTAACTGGCTAATATAGTGGTTAGCGCATTAAGGCTTCTGGCTATGTAAAGCTCGATTTATAAAGCGACCTTATCATTCATCATAAGCAGGTTTGGCTTTTGCCATATTTTTAATACTAAAGCGCTCATGCATCATTTGATAAAAACGCGCCAAATTTTCGCCCTGCTCGTTTGGATTAAATTTTAGCGCTTTACCAAAATCTAGACCCAAATACAGTACGATATCGGCAAAGCTTAACTGGTCACCGACCAAATAATCATGACCGTTTAAGGCATTTTCAAAATAAGGTAGGGCTTTTATCGCGCGGGCAATAGAGGGCGCGACAAACTCAGGTACTTGTTCGACACGCTGCGCTTTGGACGGATGGCTATGCTGAAACGCCAGCATAAAGTTGTATAGCACCTCAAACTCGGCAATACGGCGCATCGAGCATACTTGCGCCCGCTGTACGACGTCATTACCCATCACCGAGCGCTCGCCATAAACACGGTCGAGATACTCGCATACCGCCTGCGAGTCATTCAGCACCGTACCATCATCCAAGGTTAATACCGGCACCGTCTGCATGGGATTGATTTTGGTAAATTCCTCGGACATCTGCTCATTGGTAGCAAAGTCGATATCGACCACATCAAGATCATCCATATCATCGACATCGATACCTTTTGACGCTAATAAAATAAGCGCTTTACGTGGATTTGGGGCGGTACGGGTTAAGTATAATTTTTTCATGGCAAACTCCTTGTAAGACGGTTTTAAAGCGACTCAGCGCCCTTTGGTTTTATTATGATTATTGCATCATCGTTCATGGATAAAATTATGAATATCATGTGTAGATATTTCAGCCTGTTATTATCATAACAAAACCTTATGAAATATGCTGTTTTAATAAAAATCTGAGAAAGTAAAAGCCCTATAACATGACGTCATAGGGCTTATTAACTTAAAACAACTGCTTGGACTAGCTGCTCAACTTATTTGTTAGGCGCAGGCGTGGTACGGAGATAAGGTTTAATTTCGGTATGGCCTTTTGGATAATTGGCGGGAATATCTTCATTTTTCACGCTTGGTGGAATGATAACGTCATCGCCTTCTTTCCAATCAACTGGCGTTGCGACGTTATACTCATCAGACAATTGCATCGCATCGATAACTCGGACGATCTCATCAAAGTTACGGCCACAGCTGGCTGGATAAGTCAGCGTTAAGCGTACTTTTTTGTTTGGATCAATGATAAATACACTTCGAACCGTCGCGGTATTGTCGGCATTTGGATGAATCATGTCATAAAGATCCGCCACTTTGCGATCTGAGTCCGCAATGATAGGGAAGTTAACGGCGGTACCTTGGGTTTCTTCGATATCTTTGGCCCAGCCTTTATGATCGTCTAGGCCGTCAACTGATAAGGCAATTGCTTTTACATTGCGCTTTTGGAACTCGCCGCCTAATGCAGCCGTACGCCCAAGCTCAGTGGTACAGACTGGCGTATAATCAGCAGGGTGCGAAAATAACACTACCCAGCTGTCGCCTGCCCAATCATAAAAGTTGATATCACCTTCTGTGGTGCTTGCGTCAAAGTTTGGGGCGGTATCACCTAAACGTAAATTTGCCATGCTTTATTCCTTATTTATATGAGTAATGAGCGTTAGTATTTATTCATACCCAAAGGTATCCATCGCTCTATTGTTATAAACGTACTTAGCTATTAACGTACTTGGTCAATACTACACAATAACTCAAAGTACGTCAGCAAGAATTCTCTTCTATCTTAGCAAACTGGTTATGAATGTCTTGTGATGGATTGTAATGCGCTTATGCCATTTATTACTAAGCGCGTAAGTTTGCATTTAAAGCCTTAACCAAATTACTATGTCTGAAGCCTTGAAGAAAATCCACGTTCATAAAAAAGCCCATCTCTAGCGTACTAGAAATGGGCGATTTTGAAAACTACTATTGTTGAGTGCTTTCTTAAACGTTGCGAGCAAAGCCAGTAGCTATAATTTAAGCCGGTTTATAGCTGTCACGTAAGCTCACGATTTGATTAAATACAGGCTTGTCGCTCATATGGTCTTCACTATCAGCAATAAAGTAGCCTTCACGCTCGAACTGGAAACGCGTACCAGCATCGCTATTTGCCAATGATGGCTCAACTACGGCATCGAGCTCAATCAACGAGTTAGGATTTAGCGCTTGATGAACGTCGGCGACGCTACTTGGATCTTCAGCGCTAAATAGCTGCTCATACATGCGTACCGTCGCTGGAACGCCTTGGCTTGCTGAGACCCAATGAATCACGCCTTTAACCTTACGGCCTTCAGGGTTGTTACCCAAAGTCGCAGGGTCAATCGTTGCTTTTAGCTCAACAACATTACCTGCGTTATCTAGCACATGCTCAGTCACTGCCAACACATAAGTGTTACGCAGACGGATTTCTGGCTTTTCTGGAGATAAACGCTTATAGCCTGCTGGCGGCTCAATCTCGTAATCGCCTTGGTCAATATAAAGGGTTTCGGTAAACGGAATTTCACGCTCGCCCATATCGACATTTGGATGGTTTGGCTGGGTGAGCCATAAGGTCTGTGCATCATCGTCCCAGCGCGCATTGACGCTATCTGCTTTTTGCGATTCCCAACTGCTAACCGCATCGCTAAAGTTAGTAATCGTTACCTTTAACGGCTTAAGCACTGCCATACCGCGCGCCGTCGTCGTCTCTAATGACTGACGAATACTAAATTCTAATAGACGAAAATCAACGACGCTGTCTACTTTGGTCACGCCGACACGCTCACTAAAATCGCGTAAACCTTCAGGCGTATAGCCACGGCGGCGCATGCCAGCGATGGTCGGCATCCGTGGGTCATCCCAACCGCTAACAATACCTTCATCAACCAACTGCTTTAATTTGCGTTTACTGGTCAAGGTATGGTCGACGTTTAGACGACTAAACTCGTACTGGTGTGGCGGCACATCAAAGCCAATTTTTTCAACCGCCCAATCATAAAACGGACGATGGTCTTCAAATTCTAGTGTACATAACGAATGGGTAATACCTTCGAGTGCATCAGAGAGCGGATGGGCAAAATCGTACATCGGATAAATACACCATTTATCACCGGTTTGATGATGCGCTTGGTGCATGACGCGATAGATAACAGGGTCGCGCATATTCATGTTTGGGCTTGCCATGTCAATCTTGGCGCGCAGCACGGCTTTGCCTTCGGCAAACTTGCCTTCTTTCATATCATTAAAGAGTTTTAAGTTTTCTTCAACACTGGCATCACGCTGCGTCGACGGCGTGCCTGCTTCATTAAATGAACCACGATTAACGCGAATTTGCTCAGGCGATTGCAAGTCCACATAAGCATCACCCTGCTCAATCAACTGTACGGCCCATGCGTACAACTGGTCAAAGTAACCGGACGCATGGTGCGCCTCGCCTGCCCACTCAAAGCCAAGCCATTTCACATCATTTTCAATATTATCAATATAGTCTTGCTTTTCGGCGGTTGGGTTGGTGTCATCAAAGCGCAAGTTACAAACGCCGCCAAACTCTTCGGCGATACCAAAGTTTAAGCAGATAGATTTGACATGACCTAAGTGCAAATAGCCGTTTGGCTCAGGCGGAAAGCGCGTCACGATTTGCGGGTATTTTTGCGCTTTGATATCGTCACGAATGATATTACGAATAAAGTCATTTTTTTGTTCGTCTTTTTGTACATTGTTGCTTGAGTGCTCACTCATTACTCATTGCTCCTAGCGCAAGGTTTCAGTCTATAACACGTGTCATTACGCTTTATAAAAGGTTCAAAATAAGAAAATTTAAAATAATCAATCAAAAATCGCTGATAAAAGATAACGTTGCGTTATTCTATCAGCTTTTGCAAAGGCATTAACAGCCTGATACATGACAGACGACAAAAAAGCCGTTAGACTAGCCATAACTTTTTAGTCAGCAACTTTTTAACCACCACTTAACAGCGTTATTTTAGACGCTATAATCAAAAAGGAATATCACATGGTAGACATGCCACCAGTAGTAGAACTTGACACCAATATGGGTGCGATCGTTATCGAACTCAATGAAGAAAAAGCACCAAAAACGGTCGAAAACTTTTTAAACTATGTTAAATCTGGTCATTATGACGGGACGATTTTTCATCGCATCATTGACGGCTTTATGATTCAAGGCGGCGGTATGGACGCTGAAATGAATGAAAAAGCGACCAATGCACCTGTTGAAAACGAAGCGGACAATGGCTTGAAAAATGACAAAGGTACGATTGCGATGGCCCGTACGCAAGACCCGCATTCAGCAACCAGTCAGTTTTTTATTAACGTAAAAGACAACGATTTCCTAAATCACTCTGGCAAAAACATGCAAGGTTGGGGCTATACCGTATTTGGTAAGGTCACCAGCGGCATGGATGTTATCGACAAAATGCGCGGCGTACCAACCGGTCGTTTTGGCATGCATGCTGATGTGCCAAACGAGCCTGTGGTCATCAACTCTGCGACTATCATTACGCAGTAATCGTTTTTTATAAACGGTATAAGATAAGCGGTTTGTCATTAATAGCCGCTTATCTTACCTTATGAGGATAAAGATACATGCAAAGCTTTAATCATTTAATCACGACCCGCCCTCATGAGGTGCGGCAAGTTTTGATTAGCGATTTGCATTTATCGCCAGAAGAGCCTGCCTTAGTGCAGGCTTTTTTGGCCCTGCTCGAGGATTGCCTTGCCCTATCTCAGCTTAAACGCTTATTTATCTTGGGTGATTGGTTTGAGGTTTGGATTGGCGATGATGCTTATTTGACTTTGTCAGAAAACGCGCGCCAAAGCCATTGGCTCACGCCGCTTATTATTAAGTTAAAAAAACTGCGAGTGGCAGGTTGCGAGATATTGGTCATGCATGGCAACCGTGACTTCCTCTTAGGTCAGCCATTTTGTAGCTTATTTGGCGGTGAGCTGATTTATGAGCCGTATTATTTAACCGTCGGACAGCAGAATTACCGCTTAGAACACGGCGATGCCTTATGTACCGATGATAAAAAATATCAGTTTTTTCGCAAAATGATGCGTAACCGTTTTACCCAGTGGTATTTACTCAATAAATCGCTGACAAAGCGCTTAGCGATTGCCGATAAATTACGGCAAAAAAGTCAGCAAAATAATGCCAATAAAGCCGCTTATATCATGGACGTCAATGAAGATGCAGTAATACAAGCCATAGCAAACAGCGATGCGTTATTACATGGTCATACCCATCGCCCAGCCATTCATCAGGCGGCGACAGATAAAAAGCGCTACGTGCTTGGTGATTGGCGACTGTTAAATAAGGATGCACGCCAGCCAAAAGTCAGTGCGGTGATTGGGGCGGTGACGGCACATAAAAATTCAGATAATAATAATGCTGAGTTTGAGTTGGTTGAGTTTAAGATGACTGTCTAAACCCTATCTAAACTACTGCTACAATTTTTATAAAACTGTACGAACAAAAAAAACTCCGCTTAGCACGGAGTTTTTTTTATTTATGAGAGTTAATTATTTTTAAACCATCGTTGTAAATAACGATTATCTAAAAACAGCGACTTTACTCTGTCTCACCATCCTGCCAATGAAGATGCTGTGCGTTGAGTGATAAAGCCGTCTGGCGTTTGACCATTATCTGCTTGCCAGCGCTGGAACGCCTTACGCGTATTGGTACCAACGATGCCATCAGCGCCTTTGGTATCATAACCCATGCTGGTTAAACGCTGCTGCAAATTACGCACTTGCGCGGTCGATAATGGACGCTCATAGCGCGGCCATGATTTTTGTAAGCCGCTCTGACCTGCCAGCGCTTTACCAAGTAAGCTCACACCAAGCGCATAGTTTGATGAGTTGTTGTAAACCTTGATGACATCAAAGTTTGGGCTAAGTAATAGGACTGGACCATCTTTACCAGCAGGTAGCCATAGCTCCATTTGCGTATTGGCATCTAAATAAACATCAGCGATGGTATCCACGCCCATCGCCGCCCATCTAGCCGCAGGTTGCTTGGTACCAACCGTTGAGTAATCAAACGACGCAGGTACAGTCGCTTCATAAAATGGCGCAAGGCCTCGCACCCAACCTGAATTACTCAGGTAATTGGCAGTAGAGGCCAGAGCATCGCTCGTTGCCCATGGGTTACGATGACCGTTACCATCACCATCAACGCCGTGTTTCAGCCAGGTATCAGGGATAAACTGCGTCTGCCCCATACCGCCTGCCCAAGAGCCATCGAGCTGTGACCATGAGACATCGCCGCGCTGCAATAGCGTCGCTAGTGACAATAACTGGGTTTCAGCAAATTCTTGGCGACGGCCATCATAAGCAAGGCTAGCAAGCGAGCTTGGAATACTGCTATTGCCCGTTACCACACCGTATGATGACTCCATGCCCCAAATCGCAGCGATGATTTCTGCATTGACGCCATATTGCGACTCTAACTGTGATAAAAAGGTGCGTTGCTCGGCAAACTTACGCTTACCTGTGCTGACACGGCCATCTGATACGGCAGAATCGACATATTCCCAAGGCATTTTAGAAAACTCTGGCTGCCCTGAATCCAGCGAGATAACTTGCTGATTTAAATAAGCCATGTCCATCAAACGACGCACGGTTGAAGCATCATGACCCGCTGCAATGGCGCGCATCGAAAAGTCAGATTTCCAATCAGAAAAACTGTGATAGCTTGGTTTAGCAACTGGCTGCGGCTTGACGACTGGTACAGGCGTTGGCTTAACCTGAATGGTTTGAGTCTGGGTAATTTGCACATTACCTTGGCGTACAGGGGTACTCGGCTTTTGCATTGCCTGCTGGCTGGTACAGCCGACCATGACTAACGCGGGAAACAAGGCAAGATATTGTTTGTTTAATAACATAAATTTCTCAAATATGAATAAGTAAAGCAACTGACAGCTAATAATTAATAGCGAGCGAGCAATAACAATTAACGACAACCACTAAAAAACTGCAGCAAATTTAACGTTTTAAAATCTAACGTCTTAAAATTTAACGTCCAAGCACCGCACGTGGGTCGATAGGGTTACCATTTAGGCGTACTTGGAATTCTAAGCCAACTTGGTTGCTCTCACCGCTGCTACCCATATTTGCAATACGCTGACCGCGCTGTACCGCTTCACCTTCTTTTACCAGCAAGGCACTGTTATGCGCATAAGCAGTAATATAATTATCGCTATGGCGAATCATAATTAGATTGCCATACTCTGGCAGGCCGTTACCTGAATACAGCACCGTACCTGATTGGCTGGCAAGCACTGGATCGCCAACATTACCGGCAAACCACATACCCATATTACCGGCAGCAGCATCAAAGTTACGAATCACTTGGTTGCGACTTGGATACTCATAACCCGAGGTTGCGTTGGCGGTCACTTCATAAACATGCGTTTGCGAATAGTTCGGAGTATTATTCACAGGCGGTGTATAGCTCGGCTGTGGCCGTGTTTGAGCAGGGGTGTTATAGCGATTGTTATTATTGGCGCTTACTGGCTCGGCTTGCCATAACTTGAGCCATTGACCACTATAAATCGTATATTTGCTATCTAAACCATTGATCGCACCGATTTGGCGATAATTGAGACGATAGCGGGCGGCGATTTGACTGACAGTGTCGCCACGCTGCACACGATAATAATTGGGCACGCCTTGTCCGTTGGTGATAATCTTCGGTCCCTGATTAGCCCCTTGATAGGTGGGTTTGGTGGCACAGCCGACCATTGTCACGGTCGCTGCCGTCAATGTTCCCATCAAGGCTAGGGTTGCTAAGCGCGATCCAGCAATAAGCTTCTTCATACAAGATTTCCTATTCTTTATGTTACTCACAAACTCCTTGTGTTACTCACAAGCATTTTGCTAACGGTTGTAACGTTTAATGTCCTAAACACCATAATTATGCATTTAATAACCAATGGTTTTTAGCTCATTCAATAATAAATGGTTTTTAGCGATTTTAAGCCCTAGCAAATTTAGTACTAATAAATTTGAGCATTGGCCAATTTAAGCACGGGCAAATATCATCATAAACTTAGATAAATCAGTCAATTTACAGCACTAATTAGAGGGCTAATTACAGTACTAAGGCTGAGAGTGACGCAAGGGTTTCGGTCGGCGTATGATGCAGGCGCACAGGCGATACACTAATATACCCTGCTGCCACCGCTTGGTCATCCATCATCTGTATTTCTGCTGATTCAATACTTGCGTCGTCTGTTAATAATTCCCGTTGGCGTTTGCGTAACGATAGCCAGTAGGCATCGCGTCCGCGTGGATCGACCACATGATGAACGGGACGCGCAATCTGACTGTGACTCAGCGCTGTTATTTTTCGACCTTTAATCGCAGCTACGCTTTTGACATCAGGAATATTAACGTTTAATACATGATAGGGCAAATTTTTGCAAGCCTCCAATATCGGTGTATCGGTCATGAGTTTGACAATCTCATTGGCCGCCATTTGATAATGACTGGCCTGCTGCGCTTCGTCATTTTTTGTGCCGCCACCTACCAAAGAGGTTGCGATCGCTGGTATGCCAAAAAGCTGCGCGGTCAATGCAGCGCCAAAGGTACCCGAAAACAATACGTCCTGACCAAGATTGGCACCGGAATTGATGCCAGTAATCACCCAGTCAAAATCGCTATGACGATAGAGTTCATGTAACGCCAAGTAGATACAATCAGCGGGTGAACCATTGACCGCTATAAAACCCGAATCTAACTTATGGGTATATAACGGCGTTGAGATGCTCAAAGCGCTTGCGCAGCCGCTCTGCTCGTTGCTTGGCGCAACCACCACCACTTCTGCGACGGTTGACAATGCCTGATAAAGCGCCAACAACCCAGGCGCATGCACCCCATCATCATTACTCATTAAAATCTTCATTTTTGCCCAACTCTGCTTAATATCGTCATTAATGACCGTCTGTCAGGTTCTCTACTTTTTTATCCTAAAACCGCTATAATTATGCCTGCCGAAATCAAGAAAAATAAAGACAGACATTATAGATAGCGCTGTCGCGTTTTAGATTTTGGGCGATTATACCCTACTCGCCTCGCGAGGCGAACCCAGACTTTGAGCAAGTTCAACTTACTATTTGATTTTATTCATAATTTTAATAATAGCAGCAAGCATCTTTTGCAAAAGGTAAAACGTTGGGGTTACAGTAGGCAACAAGAGACAACATGATCAATTGATATTTTTATGTTGAGGTAACTTAGGGCGATATAATGCTGATATGTTGCTGTAAAGGCGGCTTAGCTCACAATATATCTACACATAAATCAATATTTTATGTGACTTTTATTTTTTTACCCATTAACATAGCACCATCAAACAAAGATAAGCGAGTGTAATACTGAATGAAAAATCAATCGATATTATCTATAGCTTCTGTGATAGCAAAGACCGCCTCAAAAGTTGGTCTTGCAGGACTGATAACGTCTATTGCTATGCTGTCTCAAGCGACCCAAGCTGCGTCCAATGCGTCGACTACCATTCCAGTAGATTTATCGGGCATTAATATCACTAAGCATGAAATTGCGGTGATGCATGTGTTATCAGAGATTTGCCCGCCGATGTTAACTGGCAAACAAAAACAGCGCTTTTATAAATCTTATAACGTGCAGCTGCATGAATTGATGCCATCGTTAGAGGATCCAAAAGCGGCTATTCAATACTTGTCTACGCAGCAAGATTATCGTCAAATTCTGCAAGGTATTCGTAGTTGGACCATGGGCTTCTCAAAACAAGAGAACAAAGCCTTATGCGAAGATTTGGCCAATGCTGAATATCATTAATCCGTTTC
>NZ_PJBX01000138.1:0-22708 GCF_002836335.1 Psychrobacter sp. Sarcosine-02u-2
TTTCATTTCATGCTTCAGCTTTATTATTTAATGATTTTCTTTCGCATGGTTTAACGTGTATTTAGGAATCTCAATCGTTAAATCATCATCTTCAAGCATCACTTGGCACGATAGGCGTGAATCAGGCTCCAGACCCCACGCGCGGTCTAATAAATCCGCTTCGATATCGTCCATCTCATCTAAGGTGTTAAATCCTTTACGCACCACGACATGACAAGTAGTACAGGCTTTTGACATCTCGCAGGCATGTTCAATCTTGATGCCTTTTTCAAGTAGCGCTTTACATAAGTTTGTGCCCGATTCTAGCTCGACTTCGGTGCCTTCTGGGCAGATTTCATGGTGAGGTAATATTGTAATTTTTGGCATAAGTTATTCGTCCGCTGCTAATCAATTAAAAATAAAAAAGGTCAATCTAGTAAGGTTGCTAAGTGAGTGTCTTAAGCGCCTATCATATGAGTGGTATAAATGCTATCTACTACCAATCTTGCGCACTGGTACCCGACATACTTGCTTTGACGCTTTGATTCATAATACGCGCGGCAAAAGCATCACTGTGTGGCTTTAATTTGCCTTGCGCGCTTTCAATAACGGTTAAGTCGTCGGTGCTAAGCGCGGTTTGCAAGGCTTGCATGCTCTCGGTCAATGACTGCTGCTCTTCAGGTGAGATTAACGCCGCAAACTCGCTAAGCGCCGACTGTAGCGCCAATAATTCACGTTCCGCTTCTACTTTGGTCTCAATTAGCGAGCGCGCATTCTTGTCTTCTTCCGCATACTTAAAGCCTGCGATTAATAATTGCTCTTTTTGCTCATCAGACAGACCATAAGATGGCACAATCTCAATTTTACTTTCAGTCTTGGTCGTTGTTTCTTGCGCACTGACGGTCAGCTGACCATTGGCATCAATACTAAAGGTCACTTCAATACGCGCAAAGCCCGCTTTCATCGGCGGAATACCATATAGCTCAAAGCGTCCAAGTGAGCGGCAGTTATCCACTGTTTCACGCTCGCCTTGCACTACATGAATGACCATGCCGGTTTGACCATCTTGGTAAGTGGTAAAGACTTGTCGTTTTTTGACGGGAATAGGGGTGTTGCGCGGAATCAGCACTTCAACCAAGCCGCCCATGGTCTCAAGACCGAGCGATAAAGGCGTCACATCGAGCAATAATAAGCCATTATCACTATCGCCATTGACCAATTGATGCGCCGTTTGTGCCGCACCTAAAGCTACAACTTCATCTGGATTAAGACGGCAAAGCGGTTCTTTAGCAAAGAAATCTGCCACCACCTGCTGCACCGCAGGCATACGGGTAGAACCACCGACCAAAATGACTTCATCTAAGTCAGCGGCAGATAATTTGGCATCACGCAGGACTTGCTCGCAGACACTTAACGTGCGGCGGCTGACAGGCTCTGCAATTGTTATCAAATCGTCGCGGCGTAACACACCTTGAAAAGAGCGCTCATTGACAACAATGTCGATATCGACTTGCTCAGCATCGGTCAATGCTTGTTTATAGCTTTTTGCTTGTTGGGCGAGTATGGATTTGTCGTGCAGGCTCACGTCTTTAGGGTCAATATTTAACTGCTTAATCAGCCAATTGGTCAGTAAGCGGTCGATATCATCACCGCCAAGCGCACTATTGCCGCCTGTCGCTAAGACTTCAAACACGCCATCGCTGAGCTTTAAAATAGATACATCAAAAGTACCACCACCCAAATCATAGATTAAGTAGTAGTTTTCACTATTGTCATCAGTAGGCTGATCAAGACCGTAGGCAACGGCGGCCGCGGTAGGCTCATTTAATAAACGTAAAACGTTAATACCAGCAGCTTGCGCCGCATCTTTAGTGGCTTGACGCTGCGCTTCATCAAAATAGGCGGGCACAGTAATCACTGCGCCTTGTATACTATCATCAGGTAAAGCGCTTGCGGCACGTTGTTCAAGCGCGGCTAAAATACGTGCTGAAACTTCAACAGGAGACACTTCCCCTTGCGCCGTTACAAAGGCTGGCATGGCGTCTTTGCTGCCACTTAACTCATAAGGATGGGAAAATTTAATATCGGCTTGGCTACGGCCCATAAAGCGCTTAGCCGAGACGATGGTATTTTTTGGATCATCTACTAAGTGGGCGAGGGCATCATAGCCGACTAAGGGCTTGCCAGCACTTGGATAGTAGACCACCGACGGCAATAAGGTGTCGGTCGTTGTATCAGCTTGCAAAACTTGCGCCTTGCCTGAGCGTACCACAGCGACCAATGAGCGCGTCGTACCAAGGTCAATTCCTAGGCCAAAACGATGCTGGTGAGGTTGGGCACTTTGATTGGGTTCGGCAATTTGCAATAAAGACATAAGAAAACTCAAAGATAAAATGAATTAAGAGAAATGGTACAAATATAATATATAGTTGACTAGTATTTAATGTTTACAATTATACGGCATAGTAGTGGTTATTTTAACCTTAGCTACATATAGGCTTGTTACCCGCGAAGTTAAACAATTTAAATGAATTAGTATGACGTTAAACGTATAAATCGTCGTCATCTAAATGCTCAGCAGACGCGACTTCATCAAGCCCTGTAGTAACATCGGCATCTAATTTCACCAAAAATTTTAATTTTTGCGTGGCATCAATCGCCGTTTGCCAATCTTGGCTCTGATAAGCACTATCAAAACGCTCAGATTGTTTATTTAGACGCTCGGTAATCTGCGGATGTAGTTGCTTTAGCGCGGCAAGCTCTTTGCCTTCAATCGCATCGTCCAAATCCATACGCATTTGCATCGCATCTTCTAAGAAGTCCAAATCGGCAATCGAATGCTCTAAGTTCTGCGCCTGCCCAGCGATATCCAACAAGTAGCTGGCACGACTGTCAGGGTCTCTTAACGTTTGATAAGCTTGGTTAATTAGCGCTGAGGCTTGCTCTGATTGCTGCTTAGCTTGTGCACTATCCGCTACATTTTTGCTATCAGCGACAAGGTTGTCCGGATGATAGCGTTTTTGTAGCAGACGCAGCTGCTGATCAAGGCGCTCTTGGTTGACCGCAAACTGTACAGGTTGCTCAAATAGGGCAAAGAAGTTATCAAACTGTGCGTCTGGCGTGATGTCTGTCATAGCGTCTGCCTTTGTTTTTATTTATTCTTGTGAAGACTTGCTTTTACTTATGCGCTGTTTTATTTACTGTCTGTTTTAAATACTGGTCTTTTAAAGTTCAGTACTTACTTAGTATCTAAGCGCTAACTCAGGTTTTAGGTGCTAAGCGCTCGTATATCAATCGTTTAGCGCGCTCTGGTTTAGAGCTTTAGACGGTAAACGATTCACCGCAGCCACATTCACCTTTTTGATTGGGATTGGTGAATTTAAAGCCTTCATTGAGACCTTCTTTTTCATAATCCATCACTAAGCCATCTAAATAAACCAAGCTTTTAGGATCAATAAAAATATTGACGCCACGGCTTTCATAACGGGTGTCGTTTTCGTCAGGCGTGTCAACAAACTCTAGCACGTAAGCCAAGCCTGAGCAGCCTGCTGTACGGATACCTACTCGGATGCCTTCACCTTTACCGCGATTGTCCAAAAAGTCTTGAACATGCTGAGCGGCGCGTTCTGTCATTTCAATCATGCCAACTCCCATTGACTATCAATAATTGAGATAATAATTGCGGCAAAAGCGTTTTTATCAACACCACTGCCAGTAAAGCGTTAAAAATAAATAAAAGGTGACAATTACATGAGCGTTATTGTCACCTTATGGGCGTTAGTAGCTTCTAACGTCGTATTACTCATGTTTGTTTTCAAATTCGCTACTTGCGCCTATTATATAAATAAGCGCAAGGCTTTATATAATTTAGCTGGTTGCTTCTTCTGTTACTGCCGCAGCTGTACCATGCTTACCTTTATAGTCGCTAATGGCGGCTTTAATGGCGTCTTCTGCAAGGACTGAGCAATGCACTTTTACCGGTGGTAATGCCAATTCTTCAGCGATATCCATATTTTTGATCTCGCCAGCTTGGTCTAAGCTTTTGCCTTTTAGCCACTCGGTGACAAGCGAGCTTGAAGCAATTGCTGAACCGCAGCCATAGGTTTTAAAGCGTGCATCTTCGATGATACCGTTATCATCGACTTGGATTTGTAGGCGCATCACATCGCCACAGGCTGGGGCGCCAACCATACCCGTACCAACGTTTTTGGCATTTTTGTCAAGATTGCCGACGTTGCGTGGGTTTTCGTAATGATCAATAACTTGGTCACTATAGGCCATGGGGTTTTCTCCTAGTTAGATGATGAGTAGCCACTTAAATGTTAAGTTATATAAGTAACTTTCCAAATAACTCACTTATTAAGTTTAAATGTCTGTCTACTCATCGATAATTGGGGTCAAACACATATTATAAAAATGGTATTTATAATTGTCTGATGAATTATTTGGTTTAATGCTTATACCTGATAACCATTAAACCTTTTTACTATTAAAGTTTTATGAATAAATATTAATGCTCAGACCATTCTACCGAGTCTAAATCAACGCCTTCTTGGTACATATCCCAAAGTGGCGATAGCGCGCGTAATTTGTCTACCGCTTCATGCATCTGTTTTACCACGGTATCGATATCTTCTTCGGTGGTATAACGACCAAAGCTAAAGCGGATTGAGCTATGGGCCAACTCATCTGGGCGACCGATGGCGCGCAATACATACGATGGCTCAAGCGTCGCTGAAGTACAGGCTGAACCTGATGAAACCGCCAAGTCTTTTAACGACATCATCAGTGACTCGCCTTCAACAAAGTTAAAGCTGATGTTAATGATGTTAGGCACGCTGTTTTCTAAATCACCGTTTAGATAAATCTCTTCGATATCTTGTAGACCGTCCCACAGCTTTTGGCGTAATTTTGCCACGTGAGCATGGTCTTCTGCATAACGCTCATTGGCCAATGCAAATGCAGCACCTAGCCCAACAATTTGGTGCGTTGGCAAGGTACCTGAACGCATACCGCGCTCATGGCCACCGCCATGCTGCTCAGCTTTTAGGCGAATACGAGGTTTACGGCGAACAAATAGCGCACCGATACCTTTAGGGCCATAGGCTTTATGACCTGAGAAACTCATCAAGTCAATTTTCATCTCTTCAAGATTGACAGGTATTTTACCCACAGACTGCGCACCATCGACATGGAATACAACGCCCGCTTTGCGAGTGATCTCACCAATCGCGGCAACATCGGTAATGGTACCAAGCTCATTATTGACCATCATTAGTGATACTAAAATCGTATCGTCACGTAGGGCTTCTTGTACTTGCTCTGGCAAAATCAAACCCGTACCAGCTTGTGGCTCAAGGTAAGTAATCTCAAAACCTTCTTGCTCAAGCTCACGGCAAGTATCTAAAACTGCTTTGTGCTCAATTTTACTGGTAATGATGTGCTTGCCGCGCGACTGATAAAAATGTGCCGCGCCTTTAATAGCTAGGTTATCTGATTCTGTCGCGCCCGAGGTAAAGACGATTTCGCGTGGATCCGCATGAATCACTTCAGCGACTTGCTGACGAGCCGTTTCTACCGCTTCTTCTGCTTGCCAGCCGTAACCATGTGAGCGTGATGCTGGGTTACCAAAGATGCCGTCTACCGTCAGATATTCGCTCATTTTAGTAGCGACTGACTTAGCAACTGGCGTCGTGGCGGCATAATCTAAGTATATAAGGTTGTTATGTTGGCTCATGCTGGGTTTGCCTCGCTGGTCGATAGAGTAATAGTGTTGATGTCTTTTGTGGACATATCTTTTGTAGCAATGTCATTTGGAAACGTGAGGTGCTGACGGTCTGAAACTGACTGCACATGTTCCATGTCTAATAATTGCGCTAATGTTATATTTTTCAAGTATTGTTCGACATGATTTGATAAAGCGCACCATAAATCATGCGTTAGGCACATTGTACCACTTTGACAATCACCGCGTCCGCCGCACTGCATCGCATCGACAGATTCATCGACAGCAGAAATGATGCTCATCACATCAATCTGATCAAGGGGCTTGGCTAAATGATAACCCCCTGCTGCACCGCGGATACTGGTGACCAAACCGCGCTTACGGAGCTTGGAAAATAACTGTTCAAGATAAGAGATAGATATCGATTGCCGCTTAGCAATGTCAGATAAAGAGACGGCGCTGTCTTGTTGGCTGGTTTGCAAAGCCAAATCAAGTAAAGCGGTCACGGCGTATCTGCCTCGAGTAGTCAAACGCATGTGTTATCTCCAATCCTTTTTATAAAAAGTTTATTTAACAACGAACTTAGTCTTGTCGTATTCCAAAAGTGCAGGGTTATCAATAGGTTCTTTATAGATTTAATAGATTTATAATCGACTTATTGCTAAAGGCCAGTTAGTAGCTAGCCGTACTTGCGCTTCTATTTAGGAAAATCATCTATCGACTAAGTGGTGTCTTGTCGCTATTAAACAGCAGATGGTTTACCCGATGTGTGCAACGATAGGGTAATTATACTCAATCCTGAGTAATTTAGTCAAGATTAAAGTGTGGTTGAATGGTGAGTGTGACTTATTCCTATCATTGATAAAAACAATGATAGGTAATATTAAGGCTTAAAAAAGAATAAATACGCGAACGCGCAGGATGTGAACTACAGAAAGGAATCAAGAGCGCTTAATAAGTCTACATCCTATTAAACGCGATACAAGGTTAGAAGAATAACTTTAAAAACACGTTATCACTGCAGTTAGTAAGGCATTAGGTCATGATAAATAAAGCAATAATGGCAGCGATAGCGATAACCGCAAAAATAATTGCGGTAATGATAAAGGTCTTCTGCTTGCTTTGCAGTTCTTTAACCGTGGTTTCAAGTTCACGGTTTTTAATGGTCAGCGTGTTGATTTGAGTTTGCTGCTCCTTAATACGCAGCTTATAACTCTCCTTTTTTTCTGCCATTTCGGCTTCGGTAGGTTTGGTCTTACCTTTGCCGCCCTTAATCTTTTTGATCAGCCCTTGAATTAAGCTACCAAAACCAAGCTGCATAATAAACTGCTTGACCAGCTGTACTTGCACCGCCTCACCGCGCATTTGCAGCTTTTCAGTCGACTCAGTATCGTGGGTGATGATGGCGTTAATCACCTGAACGCTATAAGCGTTGATAATAACGTCAGGCTCACTACGGCCGATAGGCAATCTATCATCTAATAATACCCCTTTGGTAGTAAAGGTGGCGAAAACCTCTACATGAGGCAAGTATAACCTAAGCGCGACGACCGTCTCTTGCTTGGCGAGTGGATAAGCAGCTTTACGGAGTTCTGGGTCTAAACGTAACAACAGGGTCAGCGCCGACTCGATAAACACTAATATGATATTAAGAAAAGAGTGAGACAACGTAGAACGCTTCATGTAAATAATCCGTTTTTATTGTGTAAGTTAAAGATAAAAGGACAAACAAAGGTCAAAATCAACCCAAAATGTACAATGCAATCGCGCTTATAGTAACGCCTTTAGCATAAAAAGTAACGCACGTTTCTGTCAGTTGGTCAGTCACTACCTTATAATTTGCTCATCTATAAAGACACCAAAATTTATGACTGGTAATGCATTAGTCGGGCTTGGCAGCTATTTTTCGATCCAAGTTTATGCTTTAGTTTTTAATTTTGCTTGTTAGTATAAAAACTGAGTTTAAGCACCTTCATCATATTTGAGTATTTAGGTTATAAAGGCAAAATGCATAAGAGAGCCAATACAAAGATAGGTGCTTTGACGATAGGTGCTTTATTTCATTAAATCCTATAAGCTAAAGTAGCGATTTAATAGAAAATTTGCAGCAGTTTTAAGTAACATTGAGTGTCAAATACGTAGTAGAGTGCACAAAAATATGTAAAATCGCTTGCGCTCCTTATGCTGCCTTGATATAAAGACGTTAACAAAGCGAAACCTGTTTATGCGTGAGGCCAGTGGTTTTTATTGCTTAAGTACTCTGAGAGCGATACAATACTTGGCGTGAGCGTTTTTTACCCCCTAAAACTTGAAGGAAATTTTATGAATAAGTCAGAATTAATTGATAGCATCGCCGAAAAAAGTGGTCTAAATAAAACTCAAGCTGGCGAAGCTTTGAATGCAGTAATGGAAAGTGTTGGTGAAGCGCTAGAAGCTGGCGACAGCATCTCATTGGTTGGTTTTGGTACTTTTAGCGTAAAAGACCGTAAAGCGCGTACTGGCCGTAACCCTAAGACTGGTGAAGAGCTTAGCATTCCAGCAAGCAAAGTACCAAGCTTTAAAGCCGGTAAAAACCTAAAAGAGCGTTTAAACTAAGCCGCTTTGTTTAAGCTGTACTCTTTTTAGCTATTCTATAATAAAATAATCAAATGCTCGTTGACGACGTGATACACGAATAAAAACAGCGTTGGTTGGCAGTAAAACAATAGATAGCAACTTATGACTTAACGATTCATTAAGTCATGAGCCAATGACCAAAAAAGCACCTAGAGATTAGGTGCTTTTTTTAGTGCTGAAATTTGTAGCTTTAAGTGGCAATAGTCGCCTGAATATTTTGAGTCTATATCAAAAATCACGTATCATAGGGCGCGCGATAGCGGTGTTGTATAAACAAGAGTTTTTATTAAATCTTGTTATAAACTTCGTCAATCCGCCTAATTTTATAGCGATAAAATGCACACGTTCTTCTTCTTACCATTGCCTGCTTATACAGCGTTGATATTATTAATAGTATTACAATGGTCTTTCATCAATATAGGTTAATAAAGCAGAGATAACTATGGATAAATTGCGCGATTTCTTAAAAAGCTGGCCGGGTCGCATTTTATTGATTTTGTGCCTATCGCCGCTCGCTCTATTGGGTGTCGAAAGCTACTTTGGCGGCGGTGTCGATCCCAACCAAATCGCTCAAGTAGGTGACAAAAGCGTGGGACTGTCCGAGTATCAAACTGCCGTCAATAACCGTCGTACTGAGCTTTTAGACCAAGTTGATGATGCCAGTTTATTGAATGAAGACGTGCTGCACGAGCAAGTCCTAAAGGGGCTGATTGATCGTACCTTGCTAGAGCAGCAGGCTGGCAAGCTGGGCATGACGGTTTCTGATGACACCATCAATCGTTTGCTGCGCCAAGAAGAAATCTTTAAAGATGCAGAGGGCAATTTTTCTAACGAGCAGTTTGCAAACTTTTTACGTCAACGCAATATGACAAAAAACCAGCTGTTTGCTGAGTTTCGCAACCAGTTGAGCCTAGATCAGCTCAATGCCAGCATCGTCGGTACCGCAGTTTATCCGATGCAAGCGGTCAGTCAGTTGATTGATTTGCAGCTAGAGTCGCGCAATATTTGGCTGCATCGTTTTAAATGGCAGGACTATGCTGAGCAGGTAAAGTTGAGCAAGGGTGATATACAAGCTTACTATGATGCCAATAAAGACAAACTCAAAAGCGCGGCCATGGTGGACTTGGCTTACTTACAACTGACTCCGCAAGCGATTGAAGTTAATGAGGTTGCCCAAGAAGATTTGCAGCAGCAATATGAAGCCTATAAGCAAAGTCTTGCTATCGTAGATGAGCGTAAAATTAGCCAAATCCTGCTAACGGGTAAAGATGCCAAAGCACGCGCGGATAAAATTAAAGCCCGCCTTGCGACAGGTGAGTCATTTGCCAAGGTTGCCAAAGCCGAGTCTGATGATCCGTCAGGCGAAACAGGTGGCGATATCGGACGTTTTAACCCAGCGGTATTTGGTAATGATGCACCAGCCGTGGAAGAAGCACTGGCAGGCTTGAGCGTTGGTGATGTCAGTGCTCCCGTGAAAACCAGCTTTGGCTATCAGATATTTACCGTGACTGAGGACAATGGTAGCAAAATCCCAAGTCTAGAGAGTATGCGTGCAGAGCTAACCGCTAAAGCGAAAGAATATAAACGCCAGGAAATGTATGCCGATAAAGTCACAGCGATTAATGACTTGGCAGCAGATGGCTTTAGTATTGAAGACATCGCTCAGCAAGAGAATGTGCCATTAAAACATATCAAAGATTATCGTAAAGAAAACAACCAATCTGCTTTGGCGCAGCCGGCGGTGATTAAGCAAGCGTTTGATGAATTTACCATTCAAGACCAAGCGGTGACTGCGGGTATTGAGGTTGGTAATGGTACGGTATGGGTACAGCCAAGTAATTATCGCCCAACCAAGACGTTGTCTTTAACAGCGGCGACGCCAAGAATCACGCAGATATTGCGTCAACAAAAAGCAACGGCTTTAGCGTTACAAGCGGCGAAGAAATTGGCGGCCACTATTAAAACGCCTGCTGATATTGCAAAACAGCCCGTGAAGCTGCAAGCATTGGGCGAAGTAAACCGTCAGACCACGCAATTGAGCGAAAAAGAGCGCGGCTTAGCCTTTAGTCAGCAAGCGGCAGCCAATGGCGTCGTGGCGGTAGCGAGTGAGACTGAAACGGGTGCGACATTATTGGTCGGTGATCGCATCAAAACAGAGCAGCAATCGCCGCTATCTGATGCCCAAAGAGCACAAACTGCCGCCATTATTCGTGATAATTTGGGTCAAGATCAGCTGCAAGATTATCTAGATTATCTACGTATGGTCTATAAAGTTGAGATTAATGAAGCCAATATGGCCAATGCGCAAGGACGTTAAGCGACCTATAAGGCATTTGTTAAACCCTTTTTTTAACGAGCTTTATTAAGCCTTAAATATGAAAAAGCCACTATTAATAGTGGCTTTTTTTATGCATTACAATTTTTATTTACTCTCAACGCTGTTTTCTTAATAGCATTATCTTAACCGCTGATTAATGGCGGAAGTGGCGCATACCAGTGAAGACCATGGCAATACCATGCTCATTGGCGGCAGCAATCGTTTCGTCATCACGCATAGAGCCGCCTGGTTGGATGATAGCAGCAATGCCGACTTCGGCCGCGTTATCAATACCATCACGGAATGGGAAGAAAGCATCTGATGCCATTACCGCGCCTTCGGTAGCAAGACCAGCGTGCTCGGCTTTGATAGCGGCGATACGCGCTGAATTGACGCGGCTCATTTGACCGGCGCCAACACCGATAGTGCGTTGACCTTTGGCATAAACGATGGCGTTAGATTTGACGTATTTAGCGACATTCCAGCTAAATAATAAATCAGCAATCTGTGCTTCGGTTGGCTGGACGTCGGTAACGATTTTTAAATCGTTGGCGGTAATAAGGCCCAAATCTTGCTCTTGCACCAATAAACCACCATTGACACGTTTATAATCAAGCTGGCTGTCGCGCTGCTCAGGCGTTGGCAACTCGCCACAAACTAAGACACGGACGTTTTTCTTAGCAGCGGTCGCCTCCAAAACGCCATCTTCGATACTTGGCGCAATGATGACTTCGACAAATTGATTGTCAATAATCGCTTTGGCTGCAGCAAGCGTAAGTTCGCGGTTAAAGGCAATAATACCACCAAAAGATGACTCAGGGTCGGTACTAAAAGCGGTGCGGTAAGCGGCGACTTGATCGCTATCTACGGCGACTCCGCAAGGATTGGCGTGTTTTACAATCACGCAAGCGGGCGCACTAAAGGCTTTAACACATTCAAGGGCGGCATCGGTATCAGCGATATTGTTATAAGAGAGCTCTTTACCTTGTAGCTGCTGCGCGGTTGCAATAGAGGCTTGCTGGCTTTTCAGGGCATGGTTTTCGACATAAAAAGCCGCTTTTTGATGCGGGTTTTCGCCGTAGCGTAGGTCTTGCACTTTTTCTAATTGGACGTTAAAGGTACGAGAGAAATTCTCTGCCTCTTGGTTTTCATTCACGCGGCTGCCCAAGAAATTGGCAATCATTCCGTCGTATTGTGCGGTATGCTCAAAGGCTTTGACCGCTAAATCGTAACGTAGGGCAGGGGTTAGTGTCGTTCCATCGCCTAATGCTTCAAGCACGCGCGTATAATCAGCAGGGTCAGTCACAATACCAACGTGAGCGTGGTTTTTTGCCGCTGAACGAACCATAGTAGGGCCGCCAATATCGATGTTTTCGATCGCATCGTTCATGGTGACGTCACTACGTGCAATCGTCTCTGCAAACGGATAAAGATTGACGACGACCAAATCAATGCGCTCAATAGCGTGCTCATTCATGACGCTGTCATCAGTACCGCGGCGTCCTAAAATACCGCCATGGATTTTTGGATGTAGCGTTTTAACGCGGCCGTCCATCATTTCAGGGAAGCCCGTATAGTCTGAAACTTCAGTGACGGCGACATTATTTTCTGTTAGCAAGCGGTAAGTACCGCCAGTCGATAATAAACCAAAACCAGCTTTAAGCAAGCCTTGGGCGAATTCTACGATATTTGACTTATCGGAAACCGATAGTAGGGCAAGGGGAGTTGTACTCATAAGAAAATTTCCATAAAAAAAGCCTGACGTAAACGTCTGGCAAGGTAATAATGGCAAGCAGTGCAGAGCATATCGGGTTTGATAAGATCATAAACTATAAACGTGCCATACAATTGAATGTCGGTTAGCAGTGCTAAGGAGCGTGGTGAATGCGATAGTTGGTCGTCGTAAATAACAGCGACTGGTATAAAGCCATAGATTACATTAAGCCATAAGTTTTGAGCTTTTTGCGTAGCGTACCGCGATTGAGACCTAAGATTTGCGCACACTTGGTCTGATTGCCGCGGCACTTTTCGAGCACGACTGACAATAGTGGCTGCTCTATCTCTTTTAAAATAAGCTCATATAAGTCGGTTGGCATCTCATCATCGAGCATCGCAAAATACTGCCGCACCACGCGCTCTACATGCACACGTAACGGTTGGTGCGCATGAAGGCTATCGTCTAAGGAAGCTTCTACCTTATGGATAGAGCGATGATAGCCGTCTTTATAATCAGCAGAGCTCTCAATATCCTGGTCAAAATGAGTGGCATTATACGGTGCATGTGGTGGCATAAGATAATGTCCTTAAGCGTAAGCGTAAACCATAAGGCGTTTAAGCGCTATTATAACAAAGTCAAAGCCTATCAGAACAATAGATTGGGTATTACCCTATTATTACTCTAGGCTTGACGCTATTTATTGTCATTTATGACGACAGATTTAAAACATTTAGGACAAATTTGATAAAAGAGCAAAACTTTTGAATAAATCTTATTGCTTATAAATGGCATTTTACCAAGCTGAATGTTAATAAATAGGCTCGGCGTTTACTTTGTCGATTTGAGCATTGGCAACGGGGATGGTAAATAACAGCTGCTTGCGACTTGTGGCGCCCAATTGGCTCTGCGTGCTGAGTAGATAATCTTGCGGTGCTGCAATAAATTCGCCGATAAGTGCATCAGTACCATAAACACTAACTTTCACATGCGGCAGGAGTTGTGCTTGGGTGCTTTGGTTGTTTAAAGTGATGCTGATATCACTAAAGGTGTTGGCAGTCTTGATGCGGCTAGGTCGATGAGTGATATCGCTTGTACTCAAAGCCGCTAGATTGGCGCTAGGTAAGCTACAAGCGGCGATAGCACATACTTTTTGCAAGCGCTCAGCATGGGCAGGATTTTTAACCAAGTTATCTAAATTAAAAATGACATACTGTGCAAAAAGTAGCAGCGCTAATACCAAACAACCAAGTGTCCAGAGTAATGAAGCAAGCGAGCGCTTAGCAGGTATTGGTGAAAACTTGGCTTGTGCTTGCTGCCTTTTAAGGCGTGCGGCCTGCGTGTTGTCTTCGTCTTTGATAGAAACGCCCATGCTTGCGAGCAGCGCTGATAAACCTGTGTCTTTTCTTGGACTATGACCGTCTTCGTTTTCATTTTGTTCTTTGAGCAGTTTTTCAAGCCAAGACTCATCGCTATTATCATCGATACTGGCATGGATGTCATTAGCTGCCGCTGAGCTAAGGGCTACTTGGGCAGCTGATGCTGGCTCTTTTATAAGAGCGTTTGCTAAAGAGGGTTTTTCTATGGGACTAACAGAGGCGTGAGCGCTTTTATCTAGCTTTGTTGCTGGGCTTTTCGTCGACTTATCACTATTGTTTGTGGTTGAGGTAGGGGTGCTATCTGCTGCTTGCGTTAGCCAAGCGTCCATACTGTCGAGCGAACCGTATTCTAAATCTTCCTCTTCAAAATCTGCAATATCCATATCATCGTGAATCAACTGATCGTCTATCAAATCTTCTTCAGCCATATCATCATGGATAAGAATATCTGCATCTTCTGGTTCAGAGGTGCCGTTTGGCTTGGTTGTGGCTTTTGCTTCTGGCGTAACGGTAGACGTTTGCTTAATAGAAGTATTGGCGGTAGTGGATGCATCAGATTGAGGTTCATGCCCCATAGTGTCAGCAGTCGGCTCTGTATCATTCGTGACAATAAGGTTGTTATTGACCAAAAAACTGTGTTGACAATGTTCACAGCAAACATTGGCTGTTTTTTGGTTTAACTGTGTTTTTTTAATATTAAAAATAGCATGACAATGAGGGCACTGGGTTTTGATTGGCGTAGTCATAAGGTCGAATCCAAAAAGGTATCAGTATTAATACCGCATGTTAATACTGCTTAATCGCTTACCAATCGCTGCCAGTTTTTTATGTCTTTTTTTATAGAGTAATCATCATAATTTGCAGGCAACGATAGAGCAGCGTTAAATACACAACATTATTTAACTGCTCCTCTATCGTAACAGATGTAATTAAATGTTGCTATCCTGTAAATGTACCAGATAAACGCTGCCAATGTTGATCTTCTTGCGCGGTAAAAGCATGCTTAGGATCGAGCGCAAAGTAAGGCTGATACGCTTCGCTGACCTGCTCGGTTTGCGATTCAATCAAGCCTGCTAACACGATACGGCTTTTGGGTGCCATCAGGGTCGCAAAATAAGGCGCTAAACCAATGAGTGGCTTGGCTAAAATATTAGCAACCATGATTTCTACGGGTTTCATATCGTTTTGTTGCCAGTAATTATTGAAGTCTTCTGGCAAAAATGCTTGCAAGCGATCATCAACGTGATTGCGTGCTGCATTTTGATTGGTCGCAAGCACCGCTTGTGGGTCAATATCCACCGCATAAACTTGACGCGCGCCCAATAACAGCGCCGCAATCCCTAAAATACCAGAGCCGCAGCCATAATCGATCACAACTTTATCGGTCAGGTCTTGCTCGGTCAGCCAATCAAGACAGAGGCGAGTAGTGGCATGGTAGCCAGTACCAAAAGCCAAACCTGGATCCATAATAATATTGGTAGCGTCAGGGTTCGGCGGTGTCAGCCAATTAGGCACAATCCATAAGTTATTGGCGCACTCGATTGGCTTATAATTGGACATCCATTCGCGCTCCCAATCCTTATCATCGACAGCGTTGACCCACGTTCGGCTGGCCTGTACTTGTGCGCCGATTTCATGGCTTAATTCCTCAAGTAATTGACGATTGCCAGCATCTGTATTGGCGTCAAACAAGCCTGTGATTATGACCTCATCCCATAACGGTGATTCACCGGGAAGGGGTTCAAATAAAGGCTGGTCGCCTGCGTCATCTAAAGCGATTGATAGCGCGCCAGCTTCTAATAACAGCGCCTCAGCGAGATCGACATTGTCTTTTTCACATTGTAAATGCAGTTGTTGCCATGCCATAAAGGTAACCTTAGTTTAAAATAAAAGTGAAGAATTAAAGGAGTAAAAGAAAACAGTCATTAAACCCAATAAAAAACGGGATAAAAAAATTAACGACTAAATCTATAAGCCTATTTTAGCGCTTATAGATTCAGTCGTCATGGTAAATACGAGAGTGTGTCCTATTAGCGCAGCGCCTGTCTGGCCTCATTTATCACGCGAGCGTTACCCTGTGCTTGTCCTGATTGCAAGATGATTTGCCAAAGGTTGCGGCGGCGAGTGCTGTCTTGAGCAACGGTCAAACCTCGGCGCGCCATCGCTTCAGCCTTACGTGGTTGATTCTTTTTAAGAGCGACTTGCGCCAAATAAAAATAGACGGCTGATGATTTGGGCGCGAGGCGCTGCGCGCGCGTAAAGCTGCTCTCAGCGCCATTTATATTGCCTGATTTTAATTGCTCTGTACCTGTTTGCATGAGATTACGAAAGGCTGGCAAGTTGCTGTTATTGGCTGTGCTTTGCTGACTGCGCTGCTGTGAGTTTTGCCGCGCCCGCTCCAATAGCTCATTATGCGAAGGAATTGATGGTTCGGATAGGATGTAATCTTCACGAGAAGGCGTAAGGATGATGGCATCTTGGCTATCAGGCTGTGTGATGATTGGACTTTGTGTTGCTGGCGTATAGACCTGTTCTGCTTCGGATGACTGCATTGTCGAAGTCGGTTGTGTAGGCACTGTATTGGGCACGGTAGAGTACTTATTATCATCGCCTTTAACAATCGGTGCTTGGGTTACCGTTACTGGCTGTTTTGCTGTAGGCTGCTGTTTTTGAGGCGCAGACGTTTGCGCAGGAGACGTTTTTATTGCTATCGGCGCCGTTTGGCAAGCACTTAAACTTAATGCGCTAATAAGGGCGCTAGTAGCAAGTATCGTATTAATCAGCTTAGTTTGCCCTTTAGAAGGAGCAGTGATAGCCTGCTTAGCGGCGACAGTTTGCTGTATCAATAAAGCCATGTTAAAACCCTTTTTTAAGTCTTAAAAACCCTAGAACCATTCAACGGCGCGGTCATACCAAGTATCGGCACGATTGCTCGACCCGCCTTCTTGCTCAGCGTTGCCGGCATTGTTAGCGTCGTCACCTTCGTTATCCGTATCAACGGCTTCGCCATTAGGAATATCTAAGCCTTCACGGCGGCGCTGTTGATTAATCGAGCCTTGCTGGTTTTGCCATTGTATCTGCTCGCGGGCACGCTCTTGTTGATATAAGCTAATAGCACAACTGCTGGCTTCTTCGGGTAGATACGCTGACATCACTGGCAGATAGCGCGCATCAGCACAGCGTTCATTAGACAACTTGCCAGAGTTGTTCTCAAGCCACAACCACTCAATTCCCTCAGGCTCTGGCAGCGCGACAGGGGTCAGCTTGAGACGATTCATATAATCGACCCAAACTGGCAAAGCGCCACTACCACCGCTTAGACCGATAGGTTTATTGTCATCACGACCGACCCAAACCACGCTAACATAGTTGCCACTGTAGCCGGCAAACCAAGCATCACGATAATCGTTGGTCGTACCCGTTTTACCAGCAAGGTTTAAGTTGCTGCCAAGCGATTGTATGCGTCTGGCCGTGCCGTTTTTGACCACGTCTTGCAAGGCATAGTTAATCAAAAAGTTGGTCTCAGGCGGAATACTACGCTGGGTATTTAAACCGGTACGCTGCAAAATATGTCCGCGATCATCAATAACACTACGAATACTATGAATAGGCGTGCGGAAACCACCGGTAGCGAATACTTGGTAAACGCCCAGCATATCCATTGGGCTAAGATTGACCGAGCCTAATAAAGCCGAAGGATAAGGCGGGATTTTCTCTTTTACGCCCATGCGCTGTAGCTGTTTGGCAAAGGTATTAACGCCAAACTCCATACCCAAACGTACCGCGCTGTGATTATACGATTGCGACAAAGCGGTGGTAAACGGCACGTAACCATGGTCACGATTGTCATAGTTCTTTGGATTCCACTCAGTACCGTCACTCAAATTGACCGTAATCGGTGAATCATCGACCGAGCTTGCCAAATTATAGCGCCCGCTTTCAAGCGCCGTCATATAGATAATTGGCTTTAATAACGAGCCAACTTGACGCTTCGCATCGACAGCACGGTTAAAACCAGTAAATTCACTGCCACTACCGACCACTGCCACCAGCTCACCAGTTTCAGGATTGGCACTGACCAATGCGCCTTGTAAGTCTTTGGTCTTGCTACCGCGACGACGTAGCTCACCAAGTTTTCTCTCGACCGCTTTGTCCGCTGCCAATTGGGCAATAGGATCTAAGGTACTGATGATAATCAGACCTTCGTTTTTCAGATCATCAGAATAATAGACTTTGTTCAATTCACGCTTGACGATATCTAAAAAATCAGGGAACTGGCTTTTGCCTTCGACGGGTTTGTCCGCCACATCGAGTGGTTTTTCTATCGCTTTTTCGTACTCTTCTTGGCTAATTTTACCGACTGCTAGCATATTATTCAGTACGGTATTACGGCGCTCTGTCGAATCGTTTGGATGACGGCGCGGGTTATAAACGCTCGGGCCTTTTGCCATACCAACAAGTAGCGCCTGTTGGTCTAAACGCAGCTCTTTGAGGGGTTTATCAAAATAAAATTGCGAGGCAAGGCCAAAGCCATTGATAGAGCGATTGCCGTTTTGACCCAAGTAAATCTCGTTTAGATAGGTTTGTAGAATCTCATCTTTACTATAATGCAGCTCAAGTAACACCGCCATCAATGCCTCATTGGCTTTACGTTTCATCGTCCGATCGGAGTTCAGATAAAAGTTTTTAATCAGCTGCTGAGTGATGGTCGAGCCGCCCTGTCTAGGGCCACCGGTAAAGTTGTTTAATACCGCACGCGCGATACCGCGTATCGAGACGCCTTTGTGCTCATAAAACCCGCGATCCTCGGTAGCGATAAGCGCGTCAATCAGCGGCTGCGGTACTTGATCGAGCGTCACCACCATGCGATCTTCGTTACTGTCTGGATAAATACCGCCGATGTTTACTGGCTCCAGACGAATAATGCCAGTTTTGGCAGGCTGGGTGCTTTGTACCGACTCAATCTTATTGCCAGCAATGGTCATTTTGATGACTTGCTCTTTATCGACGTCGTTGGCGCTATACGTAAAGCCGCGCGTATGGATAAAGTAGGTATTGCCAGATTTATGGTAGGTACCGGTGCGATCATAAGCCTTGTTGCTTTGATAATTGAGCAGCTTAAGCCAAGTTTTCATGGTGTCTGTATCGACATTGGCGCCTTGATACAGCTCTAGGGGCTGCGAGTAAACCTTAGCAGGAATGTCCCAGCGCTTGCCCTCAAACTTGTGGGTAATGGTGCGATCAAGTTTGACCAAATATAGCGCCAATAGCACCATAGCTGCGATAATGACGATTAATAAAATACCACTAAACACCACGCCGCGCTGCTGTGAGGGTAGCGTATTGATAGCAGGCTTAGACGACTGTGGTCGCTTAGAATTAGACTTTTGCACTGATGACACACCATTTTGGGATAAAAAACTGCCTCATAATGACGCAAATTGACAAATTTTTCAATCTATCATCATCAACGCCTGCATTCATTAAGCAGGCGTTAGACTTTCGTAGTAGGTGTTTTGGAGGTATTAATGTTTTGGGATAAAGGGCTAGGCTGCTTACGCCGCGCGCTTGTAGTATAATGTTTATATTAATAATTAGGTGGTGTGTCAAAAAGTATGCTGATTAAAACTTGAACAATTTTTGAAGCCTTGAAAGCCCTATAGAATCAGAGAACTTAGCATAGATTTCTTATTGACTTCTATCGCCAGCATACTTTTTAGAACACCACCAATAATTAGGTTGATACCAACAGTTTTATCGACCCCTTTTATTAATAGTTTTTACCAATTTTTTAGTCTCATTTATGCCAATATCATTGTGCCAATAACGTTGTGCCAATATCTATGTAAAGTAGCTGTGTTAAAGGCAGATAATTCAATCGCTTTTTTACATAGGGATTGACTCTCGTTAATCAGAGCAAGTTTATTAAAAGCCGGTCGGCTGCAAGTAAACTTGTCGAAAGGAAATAGCGCGATTATGTCTAGTATTCCCTCATCTATGCCAGCAAATAACAACCGCCACTATCAAGACCACTCGATTACTGAGGGTCTGGTATTGCCGCTTGCCGGTCATTGTTTTCATTGCGGTGATCCGGTACCAGAGCCGCCGTTTCATACCGATATTTTAGGTCAGTCGCGCGAGATGTGCTGTATGGGCTGTCAGTTAGCGTCGCAAAGTATTGTCGAGGCAGGGCTTGAGCAATACTATCTTGACCGCTCGGAGATTAACCGTACGGCAAGTTTACCAACCCAGCTGACGCGCCTTGAAGCTTATGATCACGATGAAATAAAATCTCAATTTGTCTACGCCCAAGACGGCATGTCGGTAGCAGAACTATCGGTCAATAATCTGCGCTGTGCGGCCTGTACGTGGCTGATTGAGTCGCGGCTAGATGAGTTAGATGGCATCAGCCAATGTCAGGTTAATTTAACCAATCAGCGCATGCGGGTGATTTGGGACGAAGATAAGCTGCCGATTAGTCGTATTTTGGGCGTTATCAATGAGATTGGCTACGAAGCCAAGCCTTATCGTCAAGATACCCATGAGGCCATGCTGGCACGTCATAACAGTCAGATGCTATTACGGCTTGGTATCGCGGCGCTCGGCTCGATGCAAGCAATGATGTATGCGGTAGCGATTTATTTTGGCGAATATAGCGACATGCTTATTTTTCAGCGTGATTTTCTACGTTGGGTGTCGCTATTTGTGAGTACGCCGGTGTTCTTTTATGCCGGTGTGCCGTTTTTTACCTCAGCATGGTCAGCGATTCGTGCCCGCCAAGTCAATATGGATGTGCCGGTTAGTATCGCCTTAGTGGTGACCTTCTTTGCCAGTCTTTATGCGACCATTACCGGGCAAGGGGAAACGTACTTTGATTCGGTCAGTATGTTCATTTTCTTCTTATTGGCTGGGCGTTATATTGAGCATAATGCACGCTTAAAAGCCGCCACTATGGCCAATGACTTGGTGGTGGTCGAGCCCGTCTTGGTACAAAAAATTGCTGAAGATAAAGACGCGGCGGCGCGTATCTTGCAGCTCATAGAGCAAAATACGCTTAATAATACTATCTTTGATAATGACGCTCTTTCTGATAATAGTGCTGAACAGGTGCTTAATCCAAATAATAATTTAGCGACAAAGGGCACAACCACTAGCGCAAAAACGATGCCCAACTTTAAGCAAAGCATGGATGCCAATATTCAGCAATTGACGTCACGTATCGCTCAAGACTGGCAGCGAGCAAATCATAAACCATCAAATATAGCGCAGACAGAAGCCGTGCCAGAAAAAAGGCAGATGGTGACCGCTCATAGCTTGCAAGTGGGCGATATTATTATGGTGGAAGCAGGCTCTGAGATTATCAGCGATGGTATCTTGCTTAGCTCTACAGCGACCGTCTCGCAAAGCCTGCTAACTGGTGAGGGCGATTTAATCATCAAAACCCAAGGCGATTATATCGTTGGCGGCGCCCAAAACGACAGTCAGCCGTTTGAGATGTTAGTGACGGCATTGCCAGAAGACAGCCAGATAGGGTTGATTGATAGGCTGATGAATCGGGCGATGAGTGAGAAACCAAAACTCGCTCAGCAAGCGGATAAGCTGGCGCGTTGGTTTGTAGCGCGGATTTTAGTATTATCAGCTTTGGTGTTCATTGGTTGGTATATCGTCGACCCAAGCCAAGCAATTTGGGCAACGGTGGCGGTATTGGTGGCGACCTGTCCGTGTGCGCTCTCCTTAGCGACACCGATTGCGCTGACGGTAGCGACCAATCGATTGGCGAGTTATGGCTTTTTAACCACACGAGGCCATACGCTGCAAACCCTTGCTGAGATTACCCATGTGGCGTTTGATAAAACAGGCACGCTGACTTATGGTAAGCCCAATTTATTAAATATCGAGCGATTGGCAACTAATGATACGACAGCTGCTAGCAATGAAGAAAAAGACAAGCTATTAGCGATTGCCGCCGCGCTTGAAGTGGGCAGCCGCCATCCGATTGCTCACGCTTTGCTCACCGCCGCTTATCAATTACATCTGCCTGCGACGCAGTCGTTGCAATACTATCCTGCAGGCGGGGTAGAGGCAATGATTGATGGCGTCCTATATCGCATCGGTCATGTCGATTTTGCCATGGATAAAGCGAATACTGATTCTCAACAAAATAATGCGTTAACCATTGATTTAGCCACTCATCGTGCCAGCTCGGCGGTGGTATTGTCTTGTCAAAATAGTCCGTCAAATGCATGGCAAGCGCTGGCAGGTTTTTACTTTAACGATAAGGTACGTGATAGTGCGCCGTCTATGCTCGCCGCTCTCAAAAAATCAGGTATTGAGCCGGTCATGCTAACCGGTGACCCAAGTCCACAAGCACTGGTAATGGCGGAAGAGTTAGGCATGAAAGCCGCTTATAACGGCCTGTCGCCAACCGATAAAGTCAATCATATTCAAGCGCTGCAAGCAAAAGGCGCCGTCGTACTCATGGTTGGTGACGGTATTAATGATGCGCCTGTTTTAGCAGCGGCAGATGTCTCAACCTCGATTGCGGGCGCAGCAGATTTGGCGCAAGTCTCGAGTGACAGTATCATTCTAAATGGTCAAATCGAAGCTATCACGGCGGCGAAGCGTATCGCTGATAAGACCAAACGTATTATTAAGCAAAACTTACGTTGGGCGCTAATTTATAATAGTAGCGTCTTGATACCCGCAGCTTTAGGCTATGTGCCGCCTTGGCTTGCGGCGATTGGTATGTCGTTAAGCTCATTATTTGTGGTATTAAACGCGCTGCGTCTAAAGCGTGCTTAATGTAAAGCAGCTTAAACTTATTTATATAAACCTCAAAAATTACCCACAAAAAAACCGTCTTTATAATGAACTGACCCCCATAAGTTGGACACAACTTTTGGGGGTTATTTTATGAAGTATGACATCGACTTTAAACTAAGAGTGATCGTCTATTATCAGCAAGGTCATTCCGCTTA